>JAUUZM010000098.1 GCA_030589965.1 Bacteroides sp. | reverse complement strand
TCTTTACATGGAAAACTGACCATAGTTTTGAGTGGTCAAGGGTATTCTCCGGACCAGAACATCTGGTTGAAAACTGGGGAGGTAATTTTGGAGCTTTCCTGGCAAACGAATTTATCAATCACTGGTTTGGACTGGCTTCATTCCTGCTTCCGTTGATATTGTTTGTATTGGGACTCAGAATGATCAATATTAAAACATTCAGAATTGGGAAAACCATACGCAATTGTATACTCGGAACCATCCTCCTTTCTGTAATACTCTCATTTCTGTTTGCTGATGCCGGAGGATTTCTGGGCAGTGGTCCTGGTGGAAGCCATGGATACTTCCTGAGTGAGTGGATCTCTTCTGTACTTGGAAAAACCGGGACCATATTTATTCTGGCTGTTCTTACGCTTGCCTTCCTTGTATTCTCTTTCGATTCCGCAATGGATAAACTGATAGGATTGTTCAAATCCCGTAAAACATCGAAAATTGAAGATCAGGACGGCACTGATTCAGATCCTGAGGGATGGACCACCCCGGAAGAAACCCTTATTACCGGGATTGACGATGAAGGGAAAGTTGAGGATCCCGAGGATAATAAAGAAGATAATAGTGTGAAATTTGAGACACGGGACCTGGTTCCTGAAGAGGAGTACATAACTCCTGATCCGGATGGGGACGTCCCGGCCGTACCGCTGAATTCCACAAGTGATCAAAAGGAAGCAAATGGAATTGAAATGACAGTCGAAAAGGCTGCCAACGGGGAACAGGTAAAGGGTGACCCTACGGTAGTGCTTGAAAACTATGACCCTACTCTCGACCTTTCAAATTACAAAATACCATCCCTTGATTTACTGGATGAGCATGCTGATCAGAAATCTTCCGTTAGTGAAGAAGAATTAATCAGCAATAAAAACCGGATCGTTGAAACCCTTGGGAATTACAAGATACAAATCGACAAGATTAAGGCAACCATAGGTCCGACAGTTACCCTATATGAAATCGTACCTGCTCCCGGGGTAAGAATCTCAAAAATCAAAAACCTGGAGGATGATATAGCCCTTAGCCTTTCTGCCCTTGGGATTAGGATCATTGCCCCCATTCCCGGAAGAGGAACCATAGGTATCGAAGTTCCGAACCGACAGCCCGAAATCGTTGCCATGCGTTCCATACTGGGATCGAAAAAATTTCAGGAATCGAAGTTTGAGTTGCCGATTGGACTTGGAAAAACAATTTCCAACGAAACCTATGTTGTGGATCTGACAAAAATGCCACACCTCCTGATGGCCGGTGCAACCGGACAGGGGAAATCAGTTGGACTGAATGCCGTTATTGCCTCACTGTTGTACAGAAAACATCCGGCTCAGCTTAAGTTTGTCATGATTGACCCAAAGAAAGTTGAGCTTACCCTTTACAATCATATTGAAAACCATTTTCTGGCCAAACTTCCTGATGCAGAAGAGCCTATTATCACAGACACACAGGATGTTATAAAGGTTCTTAATTCATTGTGCATTGAGATGGACACCCGGTATAACCTGCTAAAAACCGGAAAAGTCAGGAACATCAAGGAATATAATGAGAAATTCATTGCCCGCAGACTGAACCCGCAGGAGGGCCATCGCTACCTTCCCTACATCGTTGTAGTGGTGGATGAATTTGCAGACCTGATCATGACCGCTGGCCGGGAGATCGAAACTCCACTGGCAAGACTTGCTCAGCTTGCCCGTGCCATTGGAATTCACCTGGTGATTGCAACTCAGCGACCCAGTACAAATATCATAACAGGATCCATCAAAGCCAATTTTCCTGTTCGTATTGCATTCCGGGTGACAAGTATGGTAGATTCCAGAACCATTCTTGACAGTCCTGGCGCCAACCAGCTTGTGGGCAGGGGAGATATGCTGATTGCCTCAGGATCGGATATGATCAGATTGCAATGTGCCTTTATAGACGGACATGAAATAGAAGGCATCACTGAACATATAGCATCACAGCAATCCTATCCATCTGCTCATTTGCTTCCTGAATACATTGATGAGAGCGCCGGAGAGTTGGATGCATTTGATCCAAATGACCGAGACGAAATGTTTGAAAAAGCAGCCCGTCTGGTGGTGGAATACCAGCAGGGATCCACCTCACTGATCCAGCGTAAATTCAGTATTGGGTACAACCGGGCCGGGAGAATCATAGACCAGCTTGAATCTGTTGGCATTGTCGGTCCCTACGAAGGCAGCAAGGCCCGACAGGTTATGATCAAGGACATGATGAGTTTGGAACAGTTTTTGGATAACAATATCAAGGAATAATCCATTTGATGGATAAAACGATTGACGCTATGACAAGGTATCTCTTCATATTTATCATGATTTTAGTTTCCCAGGGTATGTATTCCCAGAAAGACCCTGAAGCCAAAAAAATACTTGATAAGGTATCTGCCAGATCCCAAAGAGATTATCCCATCCAGGTTTCCTTTGAATATATATATGAAGACCTGATGGATAAACAAACCACCACCCAGAAAGGGACCCTTATACTTGAAGAAAATCGTTTTAAGCTTAAGGTTGGAGAGACAGTTGTATACAGCGATGGAAAGACGGTTTGGAACCACCTGACTTCAGCCAATGAAGTTTATGTCAGTGATGCGGAAGATGGAAGCAGCTCAGAAGATTTCTTCATATCTGACCCGTCTGACCTGTTTACATTTTACAATGAAGGCTTTAAATACAGTCTGAAGGGTGAGATCGAACACAATAAGCAGACCTTAAATGAGATCGATATCTTCCCGGAGGATCTGGATAAGAATTACCATACCGTCAAACTCCTGATCGATAAAAAAGACCTGCGAATGTATTCAGCACAGGCATACGGGAAGCACGGAGCTAACCATACTGTAATCCTGAATGATTATAAGGCAAGGATAAAAACAGATGATAAAACCTTTGTTTTTGATCCGGCTGATCATCCGGGTGTGGAAGTGGTGGATACCAGGTTTTAGGTCCTATTCAGGATACTCAATCCTGACATGATAAATATTCAGTAACTTTTTCAGAAAAACCTTCTTTATCCTGTGAATATCCCGGAAAGTAATATCGGCATCATCAAATTGTCCCTCTTTGATCTGGTAATCAATAATCTGTGATACAAGATTTCTCAGGCTTTCTTCATCCTTGACCTTAAGGCTCCTGGAGGAGGCCTCTACAGAATCTGCCATCATAAGTACAGCCGTTTCCCGGGAAAAAGGTTTAGGACCGCCATAGGAAAACATTTCCATCCTGCTCCCGTCATCCGGATATTCCTTCAGAGAGGATTTATAGAAATACTGCACAACGGATGTTCCATGATGAGTAGTAATAAAATCCACAATGGCTTCAGGAAGGCGGTTTTTCCTTGCCTTTTCTACTCCCTTGGTCACATGTGCAATAATGATTTTTGCACTTTCTTCGAACTTCATTGTATCATGGGGATTTTCATCCGTCAACTGGTTCTCAATAAAATACTCGGGATTTTCCATTTTCCCAATATCATGATACAGGGCCCCTGTTCTAATGAGAAGGGCGTTCCCTCCGATCTGATAAATGGCTTCTTCAGCCAGGTTGGCAACCTGCAGACTGTGCTGGAAAGTACCAGGAGCCTTTTCTGCCAGTTCTCTCAAAAGGGGCTGGTTGGTATCAGACAGTTCGATAAGGGTGGAATCAGACAAGAATTTAAAACCCTTTTCGAAGATAAAAATCAGAGGGTAAGAAGTCAGGATCAGCAGACCGTTACCAGCAAACCAGAGGAATGTTTTTGACTGTATAGAACTCAGGTTCCCTTCCTGAATTATGGCAAAGGCAAAGTAAACCGTTGAGTAGGATGCAATGATCAATACAGCAGTCAGGAAGAGAATTCCCCTCCTGTAAGAGTTGGTCAGGCTGAATATGGATACAATCCCTACAATAATGTTCAGGAATATAAATTCAAAACTATTGGGTGCCCAGAATCCCACGATCAATATAACAATGATATGAATGAACAAAGCAAGACGTGAATCAAAGAATGTCCGGATCATAATGGGTACCAGGGCGAAGGGAAGAAAATACAGGCTCAAAACATCCGTTCGAAGGGTAAAGCTGGATACGGCCACCAGGATCAGGATAAGTAAGAGGATGAAAGCGGTTTCACGAGTGGACTGAAGTATTTTCTTTTTGAAATTAAAGAGGAACAAGTAGAGGAGCACCATTAATATGATAACCAGCATCACCTTACCCAGGAAAATAAAATTAAACCATCCCTGGAGTCCCAGATTCTTCTCATACTCTTTCCGTATTGATTCCAATTCCCGGTACTTGTCCGGTGTGACCAGTTCTCCCCTTGAAATGATCCGCTGGCCCGACTGTACCATTCCCCTGGTAATTGATAACTGGCTGATAAGGTCAGCCTTTACAGCATTTGAAGTTTCCTCGTCGTAAAACAGGTTTGGAACCAAAAATTCATTAATATTCAAAGACTTAAAGAAATCAGTATCTGATTCCATATCCAGGCTGTCTGCATATGATTCAAGACGTGCAAGAACATATTCATAAGCATTTTTCTGGGTAAATACCTCGTTATAATCCCGTTCTTCAGCCATCTGGTTTTCGATTATGACAATGGTAAGGTTGGTATTGTCAACCCTTTGCAAAACGTCCTCATTACTGATGATCCCTTTGGAATGGACAAAACGGATGATATCACCTGCAAGTTCATGGTATATCTCCTTCCGTGATTGATCCCCTGCTTCACTCCCGGTATATGCTTTCCATTGCTCTTCAAATACACCATCGAGGCGGGTCAGTTGCTGGACCGCGATTTCCGGATTGATAAGAAAATATGGTTTAAACTCCTTTAAAATGCTGTCGCGCTCGGCAGATACTTCCTCATCAAATTTGTAAATGGGAAAATCAAAGGGTGCAATAAGTTCTACATGCATCCAGGGAGTTCCCTTCTGGAATTCAAACCGGAACCTACCCTCACCCGGAAACAGCAGAAGGATGATAAGGGTACTTAGGATAAAAAGAGAGATAATATAGATCTCCTTAAGATTCCTGACCAGGAAAGAAATAAGTCTTTTCATCAGAGTGAAAATTTTGACAAAAATAGTAAAAGGATAGAATTGATACTTATTTAATAAGCCCTATATTTAAAGTTCGATTTTAAAGGAATGAACCACGGTATTGTACAAACACCCTGTATCGCAGTCAGAAAAGAGGCTGCAGAGCAAAGCGAGATGACTTCTCAGCTCCTTTTCGGAGAAATTTTTGATATTCTGGATGCCCTTCCTCAATGGCTTCTGGTCAGAAACCTCTACGATGGGTATGAAGGCTGGATCAGTCGGAGTGGAACCAGGCTTTTCAACCCGGAAGATATCGATCTTTACGGAAAATATTCAAGTCACATTCAAAAGGATGCCTTCCTGAGTCTTCAAAAGAATGCGGGTGAAGAACGAATGCTGGTTCCTGCAGGTTCGGTAATCTATTTTGAGGAAAAACAATCCCTTAAAATCCATTGTGGGGATACCTACCGAATGGAAAAACCGATCAAGCCACTCTCCGGAGATCTCAGTGAAAAGATTATTAAAACGGGGAGACAATTCCTTAACATTCCATATCTATGGGGTGGAAGAAGCACCTATGGCATAGATTGCTCCGGACTGGTACAAACGATTATGAAAATAGTCGGTATACCCCTCGGAAGAGATACATCAGTCCAGGTTACCGAGGGATCAGCCCTCAATATGCTACCCGAAGCTAAGACAGGGGATCTGCTATTTTTTGATAATGAAGAGGGAGAAATTGTACATGTCGGCCTCTTAATGGAAGAAGGACAGGTGCTTCATGCATCGGGATTGGTAAGGATTGATCCGATTGACCACCAGGGTATTTATAACAAGGAATTAAAACGATATACACATAAACTCCGGGTGATTAAAAGAATTACTTAAAACCACAAATTATGATTGTCGTCAGCACAGAAACTATCCAGGGGAAAAGCATCTCAGAAACTATGGGAATTGCTAAGGGAAGTACTGTCAGGGCCAGGCACCTTGGCAGGGATGCTCAGAGATCCTGGCCTATGGCACAGCTGTAAAATTCTAAGGGATTCTTATATGTCAGATTTCGATCTGGCTTTGGTCATTTTTTCTATCTTTGCACGATGGAAAAATATAACCTTAACCACCTGCGTGAACTGGAAGCCGAATCTATCTATGTGCTTCGGGAAGTAGCGGCACAATTTGAAAAACCGGTATTGCTGTTTTCCGGCGGTAAGGATTCCATTATCATGTTCTACCTGGCGAGGAAGGCATTCTGGCCTGCAAAGGTTCCTTTCCCTCTAATGCACATTGATACAGGACATAATTTCCCTGAGACCCTTGAATTCCGGGATCAGTTGATGGAAAAAACTGGTGCAAAATGCATTGCCAGACTTGTACAGGATTCCATTGACCAGGGTAAGGCCGTAGAAGAAACCGGTATAAACGCTAGCAGAAATGTATTGCAAACAGTTACCCTTTTAGATGCTCTCGAAGAACTGAAATTTGACTGCGCCCTCGGAGGAGGTAGAAGAGATGAGGAAAAAGCCAGGGCCAAGGAACGTTTTTTCAGCCATAGGGATGAATTCGGACAATGGGACCCTAAGAATCAAAGACCTGAACTCTGGAACCTTTTCAACGGAAAGAAAAAAATGGGCGAACATTTCAGGGTATTTCCTTTGAGTAACTGGACCGAAATGGATGTCTGGCAGTACATATACATGGAAGATGTTGAAATACCGGACCTTTACTTTACACATAAGCGTAAGGTCTTTTATCGCGACGGTGTATGGCTGGCCGATGCAGATTTCATGGAAAAGAAAGATTCCGAAGAAGTACTGGAAAAAGACGTAAGATGCCGGACCATCGGTGATATTACCTGTACCGGGCTTACCCTGTCAACAGCCAATTCATTGGAAGATATAATTCAGGAGACAGCAGCTACAAGGGTTACCGAACGAGGTGGCAGATACGATGACAAGCGTTCTGAGGCCGCTATGGAGGACCGTAAAAAAGAAGGTTACTTCTAGCCGGACAATACCCCTTCCGGGGAAATAATTACTAAAAGAAAAAGCATAAATAATGGCAGATACTAAGGATTTTCAAAAGGGTTACCTGAACATGGAGTTACTTCGCTTCACAACTGCCGGAAGCGTTGATGATGGAAAGAGTACGCTGATCGGCCGTTTGCTGTATGACAGTAAGGCTATATTCGAGGACCAGATGGAAGCCATCGAAAAGGCCAGTGAACAGAAGGGAGATGAGCATGTCAATCTCGCCCTGCTGACTGACGGTCTTCGAGCTGAGAGGGAACAGGGTATAACTATCGATGTGGCCTATCGTTATTTTGCAACACCGAAACGGAAGTTTATCATTGCCGATACTCCGGGTCATGTGCAATATACCCGCAACATGGTCACAGGTGCATCAACGGCCAATGTAGCTCTCATACTGGTTGATGCCCGGCTGGGAGTTTTGGAACAGACAATCAGGCATGGATATATTGCCTCTCTTCTGAAAATTCCCCATGTCATAGTTTGCATTAATAAAATGGACCTGGTTGATTATAAAGAAGATGTTTTTACCGAAATCCAGGAAAAGTTCAAGGAATTATCAGTAAAACTGGATATACAGGATATTCGTTTTGTGCCCATATCTGCCCTGAAAGGGGATAATGTAGTGGATCGTTCCGAAATAATGGACTGGTACGAAGGCCCTACCCTGCTCTACTTACTTGAAAACATTCATGTCAATAATGATTATAACTATGTTGACGGTAGATTCCCCGTACAATACGTTGTTCGTCCCCAGGCGGAAAAGTACCATGACTACAGGGGTTATGCGGGAAGGATTGCAAGCGGGACCTTCCAGCCCGGAGATAAGGTGGCAGTGCTCCCTTCAGGATTTACTTCCACAGTCAAATCCGTTGACACCATGAATGAAAGCGTGGATATGGCCTTTGCTCCACAATCCGTGGTTCTTACCCTTGATGACGACATCGACATCAGCAGGGGAGATATGATCGTCAAGGAGAATAAAATGCCTGATGTTGGTCAGGATATTGAGATGATGATCTGCTGGCTCGGCGAAACGCCTATGGTTGTAAACGGAAAATACAGTGTGAAGCATACATCCAGTGATGCCCGATGCATTGTTAAGGAAATGCCCTTTAAAATCAACATCAATACCCTCGAACAAAACCGTGAAGATAAGGGTCTGGCACTGAATGAGATCGGAAAGATCAAGATCCGGACAACCAAACCACTGTTTTATGATTCATATCGCAGAAACCGCATCACCGGATCCATCATTCTGATAGATGAATCAACGAACAGGACGGTAGGTGCAGGTATGATTGTTTAGATAATCATTCTCCTATAATGCGTCCCACCATACCCTGCTGAAAATCTGCACAATGGGTGTGTGTTCTTCGTTATAATCCCTCTCACTCTGAGGATATGGATATCGTCTTGGAATCTGGGTTCCGACGGTTGCGGTCAGTCGGGGGTAACCCGTCCGCCTCCAGTCCGTCCAGCTCTCCAGCTGGCAGAACATATGCTTGTACTTCTCAACCATAATAAATTCCAGCAGTTCAGCCCCGGCTGTTGTATCTACATCAGCCCTGAGCTGAGTAAGCCAGGCAGCATTGTTACCCTGAAAAAGATCCACACCGTATTTTTCAAGAGATGCATCAATGGCCGCACTCAGGTAATACCTGGCACCATCCTCCTGTCCGGTCATAAAATAGGCTTCTGACAATAGGAACAGGGCTTCAGTAAACTGGGCCAGGGCAACCGGAGAGTATCGGCGGGACCAGTAGCCATTTTCATCCCAGCTAAAGTATCCATCCCGTGGATCCTTGGAATTTGCATAATCTCTCCTCTGGAACAGATTCACGTAATATGGATTGTCTCCAACATATCCCTCACGCTGAGTAAGGAACTGGTAGAGTGGATTTTGTTCAGCCAGGCTGAGATTAAAAAACTGTTCCATATCGTCTGCAGAACTCGTAAAACCATTGACTGACAGATCATTTATAACAACATCATAATTAATCGTTTTTACCTTTTGAAGGTGCATCTCATATCTGGATCTCAGGTGATATGCTGCCTTTAGCCAGAGAGCTTCGTCTCCCACATAAAAGTAATCCGCATTTATCTTATATCTTGGAACTGTGTCATTCCGGAGATCTTCAATGGCCTCATTCAGCAGGCGCATAATATCGTTGTATACAGTTTCCTGGGAATCCATTTTTGGTTTCAGAACAGGGGTTAATGCATCGCCAAGAAATGCTTCAGTATTGGGAATATCACCCCACATATCCGTCATATTACCCAATGCTAATGCCATCAACACCTTGCTTGCCCCACCCAGTACTGGTGACCTCGTCTCAGGGGCATCACATATCATTATCATCTGCTTCAGGTCCATCATCGGACCCGCATACATTGAGTTCCAG
>JAUUZM010000105.1 GCA_030589965.1 Bacteroides sp. | reverse complement strand
GGACTTGCCCCGAATACATACCCTTTTTCTGAAGAGCGGGAATAAAGCTCCTCTGTCTCCTGATAAAAGGTACGCTGGAGTTCAAAGAGTTCAGGTCTCAGTTCGTATGAGGCTTTGATGCTTGAAAAGGAGATCTTGATCTGGTTTCGAATGCCATATGGAAAACTAAGTTTCCCCCTGGGGGTATCCCTCTCATATCCCCTGGTACCTGCTTGTTCAAACAGGATACCTACACTGCCGTTTACATCCGGGTAGGAGGATCCCTTACCGTAATAGAAATCATCAAAAATCTCCTCGGTAAAAAACAGGGTTCCTATCCCGTCAAGGGCTTCTGCATGGTATTCACCAATTTTGCGGGTCATATCTGTTGTGCTCTGGGGAGTATAGGGATTGGTCCTGCTCAAAATTCCGGGTTGAAAGAAAAAACTGGAGTTTGAACCCATCTCGTGGTGGTCAGTCTGTACATTGGGTTTCCAGTTATGGAAAACCTCCACACGACCCCTGCTCTCCGGGTGCTGAAGGAGTAACCAGTCCCGGTTCAGATCAAACCAGTAATGATTGGTCCTTCCTCCCGGCCATGTCTCCCGGAATCCCCGGCTCATATCATCTTTCATTGGGACTACTGATTTATGCATGTTAACCCAGCTGGCATGACGGTTGAAACCATCAGGATTAAGGCTGGGATCAATCAGGATGACCATATTGTCCAGGTATTGCTTAACCTGTTCCGATTTTGATGCAGCCAAATAATATGCTACCAGTACAAAAGAATTGGATGTGCTGGATTCATTCCCATGAACTCCATATCCCAGCATGAGAACGAGCGGCATGTTTTCTGTATTGACCGTATTGGAAACTTTCGGGTCGCTGAGTTTCAGATGTTCAAGGCGAATATCTTCCAGCCTGGAATGGTTTTCAGGGGAGGTAATGATCAAATGGAACAGGGGCCTGCCTTCATACGAGCGGGCGTATTCTTCATATATTATACGGTCGGATGCATCGGCCAGCTCTCTCATGTAATACACCAGTTTGTCATGTGTCAGATGCCATTCCCCCAACTGGTGGCCGATGATTGATTCAGGGTCCGGTACATCGGCAAGGTAATCTTCCCCCGGAAGGAAATAATCCGGATCAACCTGTGAAAAGATATTTAGACAAGCGATTCCCAGGATTACTACTGCGATAATCTTTTTCATTCTTTGAGATTAGATAAGAGGTAAAAATAGTGAAAAAGGGCAGATGGCCTACAAGCGAATTTTGATACCGGGACCAATAAGCAGGAACCATTTCTGATTTTTCAGCTGGTACCCGCCTCCGAAATACAGAGGAAAAGTCAGCTTGACATCCTTGGTGGTAGGGTAGAGACTGCCCAGGATGACCAGTCCGATGTCACGATTATCTGCGTCATCACTGAAATTAAATGTGTTCAGAGCCAGGATTCCGGCACCAATTTTATAAGGTCGTTGTACATTAATTTTTTCAGGATGGTAAAAAGTGAACTGGCCGATCATGGCAATGCTAATACCTGACAGTTGTCCCAGCCTCTGATCGGGATTGTCGGCATCAGGCTTTTGGTCTGTTATGAGTCCGGCCGGAAAGGATACCTCAATATCAAAGGATGAGGGCTTTCTCAGGATCATGTCAAATTCCTGGATGGTCCCGGGGGAACTGTATTTACTGCTCTGGTGTGATACGCGCATTTTTATGGTTGACCAGATCTCCAGGTTGGATGTTTTTTCCCGGAAGTAATTGTTCATATCAAAACGCGGAAGTATACAGTCGCTGAGGTTATAATGCTCTGTTCTGGGAGATCTTATACCGGGACAAACCACAATATTTTCAATGGTTTTTACCTCGATTAGTTCGTTTCTTCTTCCGGTTATCGTAATATCAAGCCTCAGATATTGTTTCCCGTATAATTTTTCATTGGAATCTATCATATTCGGGTCCGCACCAAAAATCAGGTTTTGAATGGTTCCGTCAATCATTACGGTAGCTGGCAGATCTGCCAGGCTGTGTCGTACTCCCTGGTGATTGATCCAGAGAAAATCAAATGGTCTGGGTTCCTGGTACTCTTTGACTGTAAGGAAAATGTCCATGGGATCGGCTCTGCTGAACAATTCAAGTCTTCTCACGGCAATATCCATGGGTACCTTGAACATGTAAAGTGCCAGGTTTTCACCCCGGATGATTGAGTCAAATGCAGTTATATCCTCCATCTGCTCAAATTTAAACTCCGCTTTATGAAGGCCTTCCCCTTCAATCTTGACATTAATAATTTCCCCCGGATATACACTTGTATTTTCTGACCAGAAACCGTTTCTAAGAATGGAAATTCTTTCTACTGTTGTTTTAGGAGTGATGTCAATGTTGGTAATAAACTTTGGTGAATCTCCATCTTTGATATACAGGTAACCGTCTGATTTTCGGTGGTAGTTATAGACTCGTAATACGCAGAGGACCCTGTTATTCGTGAGGGAATTCTTAGTAAATAACTCGGCAATGAGATTTCCTCCTGGCTCTTCCTGGCTTTCAAGGCGGTAAGTTTTCTGCAATTGAAGGAGTCTGCTGTTATCCATCTGGATCTCAATACCTTCAAGGCGTGTTGAATCATCGAGCGTTACTTCATTCTGGTCAACATTCAGAAACTGGAGCCGGCTCTGTTTTACAAAAAAAGTATACTCGATGAGAGGAAGGTCAAAATCCACCTGCATACCTGCGTCCATGATGGGTTTTTTTACCCTGATGGGAATTGAGATTTTTTGTCTGCCCAGGGTTTTGGGTACCACATGTAGCCGGATCTGGTTAAAGGTTTTACTAATCCGGTAATTCATGTTTTCACCTATCACCCAGTCGTTCTCAAACTGGATATTATCGATATTATTCGAAAGCAATTCAAATACCTTCTCCTCTCCAATGTAAAGCTCATCATTGGGAGGATAGAATTTCAGGTAGGTGTCAGTATATGGTAGAAGATTTAGTTCCAATAGTCCCGAATCTCCTCTCATGTTGTCTACATGGATAAAGGAGAATTTCAGGTAATTGACATTGATCAGATCATTAAACCTGACTTTGAATCGCATAGTTTCTCCGTCTGTCTGAAGAAGGGAATCTATAATCTCAAAATCTCCTGAAGGCAGCAAGCTAAGTTCCTCGAAAGATTGCTGGTACCCGGCTACCAGGGTTACTTCGCAGACTGGTTCGGGGTTGCTGAAGCTGAATGCCAGGAATGGATCACCCTGGAACATTATTCTGTCATTCGTAAGGGTGAATTCATTGGTATCAACCTTCAATACGACATCCCTTACCAAGCTTTTGATATCCTGTGCTTTTGCAGGAAGGATAATAGCTATTGCCAGGGTCAGAAACAGGAATAGTTTTTTCACTTTTATCAGAATATCAAACTATGAACAGAATACCAGACAATGAAAATATAAAAATAATCCATGAATCCGGAATTACCCACACTTGTATAAAAAACTTATCAGATCAACTGTTCTTTAACATTGATATTTATCAGCGCAGTTAATGCTGTGATTTTTTAAATTTGTTCAAACTAATCGAGAGACTCATATGCTTTCCAGGGAACTTGTTCAGCCAAACAGTATTGCAGTAATCGGAGGATCAAATAATCTTCATAAGCCGGGAGGGAAGATCCTTCAGAACCTACTGGAAGGGAATTTTTCAGGAGAAATTTATGTTGTAAATCCAAGGGAGAAAAGTGTTCAGGGGATCAAATGCCATCCCGATGTCGGCTCTCTACCGGAAATTGACCTGGCTATTCTTGCCATCGCCGCCCGTTTCTGTCTTGAAACGATTGAAGTCCTGGCCAGGAATAAAGGCTGCAAAGGATTTATCATACTATCGGCAGGATTTGCTGAGGAAGGGGAAGAGGGAAGAATATTGGAACAAAAAATTACTGAAGTTGTAAACTCAGTGAGGGGTTCTTTAATCGGTCCCAATTGCATTGGCGTCATTAACCCGGTTTACCAGGGTGTTTTTACGAGTCCCATTCCAAAACTGGATCCCCGGGGTTGCGATTTTATATCCGGTTCAGGGGCAACGGCTGTTTTCATCATGGAAGCCGGTATTCCTAATGGACTCACATTCTCCTCCGTGTACTCAGTTGGCAACAGTGCCCAGACCGGAGTGGAGGATGTGCTGGCCCATCTCGATGAGTGCTTTGATCCTGAGAGCAGCAGCAGGGTGATCCTTCTGTATCTTGAAACGATCGAAAAACCGGGACTGCTTTTAAAGCACGCTTTGTCCCTGCATAGAAAAGGATGCAAAATTGCAGCCATTAAGTCGGGCATTACTGAAGCCGGCAGCCGGGCGGCTTCATCCCATACCGGGGCCCTGGCGACACCGGATGCCGCAGTGGATGCATTAATGGCAAAGGCAGGTATCATACGTTGCAGCAGCCGGGAGGAATTGGTTGCCGTTGCCTCAGTTTTCCAGCACAGGGAATTGGAGGGGAAACGGATGGCCGTCATTACCCATGCGGGCGGACCCGCAGTAATGCTTTGCGATGTACTTTCCGTAGGTGGGATGGAGGTACCTGCCATCGATGGTCCTAAAGCAGAAGAACTATTGGAGAAGCTTTACCCCGGATCATCTGTTGCGAATCCTATAGATATATTGGCAACCGGTACAGCTGAGCAACTGGGAACTGTTATTGATTACTGTGAGAAGGAGTTTGAGGAGATAGATGGTATGATTGTGATTTTTGGTACGCCCGGACTCTTCCCTGTAAATGATGTATACCGTACCCTTGACGGGAAGATGAAATCCTGCCGGAAACCCATTTACCCGGTCCTTCCTTCCATTGTCAATGCCAGGGAAGAGATAGAAGAATTCATATCCCTGGGAAGAATTAATTTTCCTGATGAAGTCAGGCTTGGCAGAGCAATTTCCAAAGTGTATAATTCCCCCTTTATGAAAGTCCGGGAAAAGGCTCCTAAACTGGTTAGTGTAATAAAGATCCGTGAGGTTATTGACGAGGTGCTTAAAAGATGTACCGATGGATATCTTGGACCTGGACCTGTACAGGAGCTGCTGGATGCTGCTGGCATCCCCCGTACCCGGGAGGCCGTCGTCAATACAAAGGCAGATGCCGTAATCAAATCTGAGGAACTTGGTTTTCCGCTCGTACTGAAGGTGGTCGGACCAGTTCATAAATCCGATGTGGCTGGGGTGGTGCTAAACATCACTTCCCCCGAAAGGGTGGCAGAAGAATTCGAAAGAATGATTCAAATCCCAAATACGGTAGCCATCCTGATTCAACCCATGCTATCCGGTATGGAGTTGTTTTCAGGGGCCAAACGTGAAGGTAAATTCGGACACCTGGTACTTTGTGGCATGGGTGGGATTTTCGTTGAGGCAATGAGGGATGTTCAGGGCGGACTGGCTCCCCTTACCCTGGAGGAAGCACTCGGAATGATCAGGCAACTTAAAAGCTATGCTATTATTGAAGGGATCAGGGGTGAGGAAGGAGTTGATGAACATGCCTGGGCAGACATTCTCCTGCGGGTATCCCAATTAGTGGAAACAGCTCCCGAGATTGCCGAAATGGATTTAAACCCCCTGCTGGGTAAAAAAGACGTTATCATGGCAGTGGATGCAAGGATCCGCATAGAAACAAGGTAGTACGACAAAGAAATTACTAAAACCAGAAATCTTGAAATGAAAAAGAACGCAGTTGTTAATCCCGATGTGGTGGATTCAAAGATCAGGGAGTTGGGAATCTCTAACCTGGGCGAGGCCAAGATCAGGGAGGTTGTGAAGCTTGTGAACGGTATCCAGGAAGTCAGCGGGGAGAAATTTATACGGATGGAGATGGGTGTTCCCGGTCTGGAGCCGGCAGCCGTTGGGACAGAAGCCGAAATCCAGGCACTTAAAAATGGGGTGGCATCAAAATATGCCAATATAGAAGGGATCCCGGAATTCAAGTATGAGGTCTCTCGTTTTGTAAAACTTTTCCTTGATCTGGATGTTGCCCCGGCATCCTGTATCCCGACGGTTGGAAGCATGCAGGGAAGTATAGCTTCCTTCATGGTGGCCAACCGGAATGCTCATAACCGGGAAGGTACCCTCTTCCTTGACCCTGGATTTCCGGTTCAGAAGCAGCAATGCATAGTCCTTGGACATTCTTTCCGGACATTTGATGTCTACAATTACCGTGGGGATAAATTGGAGGCTAAGATGAGGGAGCACCTGGATACAGGACTCGTTTCAACTATTTTGTATTCCAATCCGAATAATCCCTCCTGGATATGTTTTACTGAAGAAGAACTTAAAACTATAGGCGAGCTGGCCTATGAATACGATGTGGTCGTCATCGAGGACCTGGCTTATTTCGGAATGGACTTCCGCAAAGACCTTTCAGTACCAGGTAAACCTCCCTTTCAGAGCACAGTGGCCAGGTATACCGATAATTACATTCTCCTGATCTCCAGCTCCAAATTATTTTCTTACGCCGGACAGCGAATCGGAATGATGGTCATGTCTGACCACCTTTTCAACCGGAGATATCCAGATCTTCTCAGGTATTATACCTCCGACAACTTCGGACATTCCATGATCTACGGGGCTCTTTACGCTCTTTCGGCCGGCACCAGCCATTCTGCCCAGTATGCCCTTGCTGCTATACTCAAGGCAGCCAATGATGGAAAGTTTAATATCCTGGAAAACGTCAGGGAATATGCTGAGCGTGCCCGGATCATGAAAAAACTTTTCCTGAATAATGGATTCTCCATGGTCTATGACAAAGATATTGATCTTGAACTGGCAGATGGATTCTTTTTTACTTTCAGCTATCCCGGGTTCGGTGGTGCAGATCTGTTGAGAGAAATGCTCTATTACGGCATTTCTTCAATAACACTGGAAATTACCGGGAGTGACAGAAAAGAAGGTCTCAGAGCCTGCGTATCACAGGTGAAACTGGATCAGATGTCACTATTGGAGAAACGTTTACAAAAATTCCAAAAAGATCATCCTGCTTCATAACACCAGTGAAAGTGATAATTATCATGCCCTACGCGGCCCAAGAGTTAAATAGAATTATTATTTTTGATTGTTTTAATGCCAAAAACATACATCTCATATGGCTAAGCAACGAGGAGCGATTGTAGTTGATATTGAGCGATGCAAAGGTTGCGAACTCTGCTTAGAGTCTTGTCCTACCAGCGTTATCCGGATGGAGAGAAAAGTGAACGGAAAAGGTTATCACTTTGCTTATATGGAAAATCCAGCAGATTGTACAGGTTGTATGAATTGCGGCCTTGTATGTCCCGATGGAGTCATATCGGTGTACCGGATGAAAGTTGAAGTATAAGGATATTATCAAAATCAAATGAAGAAAGAACTTCGATTATTGAAGGGGAATGAAGCCATTGCAGAAGCTGCAATCAGGGCCGGTGCAGATGCCTATTTCGGATATCCGATAACTCCGCAATCTGAGGTACTGGAGTACCTGATGCTGGAAAAACCTGAGGAACGTACCGGCATGGTCGTCCTTCAGGCTGAAAGCGAATTAGCGGCGATTAATATGGTATTTGGAGCAGCCTCAGCAGGTAGAAAGGTGATAACCAGTTCCTCAAGTCCGGGAATTTCCCTTTACCAGGAAGCCATCTCCTATATTGCAGGTGCGGAACTGCCCTGTGTCATTGCCAATGTGGTACGTGGCGGACCCGGTTTGGGAACCATACAGCCCTCCCAGGCAGATTATTTCCAGTCCACCAAAGGAGGAGGGCATGGGGATTATCACCTGCTGGTACTTGCACCGGCCTCCGTTCAGGAAATGGCTGATTTTGTGAAACTTGGCTTCGACCTGGCATTCAAATACCGCAATCCGGTTATGCTTCTGACGGATGGGTTGATCGGTCAGATCATGGAAAAGGTAGAGCTATTTGAACAAATTCCCCGGGCTACGGAGTTTGACCAGTCCTGGGCCACTACCGGGAAAACTCCCGAGCGTGAGCGAAATGTCATAACCTCTCTCAATCTTCAGGCGGAGGAACAGGAGCGCCACAACGTAAAACTCCAGGAAAAGTATAAGCGAATGATATCGGAAGTTCGCTTTGAGGAAATAGAATGTGAAGACGCAGATTATCTGATGGTTGCATATGGTTCCTCGGCTAGAATCTGCCAGAAAGCAATTCAGCTCGCTCGTGATAAAGGAATAAAGGCTGGACTTCTAAGGCCTATTACTTTGTATCCTTTCCCTTCCGGGATAATAAACGAATTGGCTGATAAAATGAAAGGAATACTCGCCGTTGAAATGAGTACAGGCCAGATGGTTGAGGACGTTCGTCTGGCGGTGAATGGGAAGGTACCCGTAGAACATTATGGTCGTTTCGGGGGAATGGTCCACTCGCCCCAGGAAGTATTGGACGCCCTTGAAGAAAAAATAGTAAAAAACTGATCATGGAACTGAAGGATATACAGAAGCAGATCATAAAACCGGAAAACCTGGTCTATGAGAAGAGTCCCCTGATGACTGATAATTTACTGACTTACTGCCCTGGATGTGGCCATGGAGTGGTACACCAGCTAATGGCGCAGGTCATTGAAGAACTTGGCATTCAGTCCGACGTCATTGGCGTCGCCCCGGTCGGTTGTTCAGTGCTGGCATATGAGTTTCTGCATGTGGACTGGATCCAGGCACCTCATGGAAGAGCTCCGGCAGTAGCAACTGGATTAAAGCGCATTATGCCTGATAAGTATATCTTTACTTACCAGGGAGATGGAGATTTGGCAGCGATTGGAACCGGTGAAACCATACATGCCTGTAACAGGGGTGAAAACATCACGATTATTTTTATAAACAACGGGATTTACGGGATGACAGGTGGACAAATGGCACCGACCACCCTGGCAGGGATGCCGACCTCTACTTCACCTTACGGAAGAGATGTTGAAACCATGGGAAATCCTATCAAAATATCTGAACTTGTCGCTCAACTTCCTGGGACCTACTATATTACGAGGCAGGCTGTGCATAAGCCCGGAAATATCAGGAATGCCAAAAAGGCTATCAAACAGGCATTTGAAAATCAAAAGCTTAAGAGAGGATTATCTCTTGTTGAAGTTGTTTCCAATTGCAATTCCGGATGGAAGATG
>JAUUZM010000176.1 GCA_030589965.1 Bacteroides sp. | reverse complement strand
ATTGGCTTTGACAATGGAATCAATAAGGGTGGTCGTGGTTTTACCAAAAGGGATCTCGGTAATCACCAGGTGCTTCTTGTCAAGCTTTTCGATCGTGGCCCTGACCTTTACAGCTCCCCCCCGAATACCGTCATTATACCTGGAAAAATCAGCCATACCTCCGGTGGGAAAATCCGGAAGGATCTCGAATGGCTTTTCTTTAAGGTATTGAATGCTGGCATCTATTAATTCAATAAAATTATGAGGAAGAATCTTAGACGCCAGTCCAACTGCAATCCCTTCCACCCCCTGGGTCAACAAAAGCGGGAACTTCATCGGCAGGGTAACCGGTTCCTTATTCCTCCCGTCGTATGACAATTTCCAGTTTGTGGTCTTGGGATTGAAAACTACATCCAGTGCAAACTTTGAGAGCCTGGCTTCGATGTACCTGGGTGCAGCAGAACCGTCGCCAGTCAGAATATTCCCCCAGTTTCCCTGGCAGTCAACCAGAAGGTCTTTTTGTCCGAGTTGCACCAGTGCATCTCCTATAGAAGCATCCCCGTGAGGATGGAACTGCATGGTATGGCCAATGATGTTGGCAACCTTATTGTACCGGCCGTCATCCAGGCGTTTCATGGAATGAAGTATCCTCCGCTGAACTGGTTTCAGTCCGTCGTTCAAATGGGGCACCGCTCGTTCAAGGATCACATAGGAAGCATAATCCAGGAACCAATCCTGGTACATGCCTGAAAGATGCACGACCGAATGCAGGTCGTCTGAATCGGGGTTCAGTTCAAGTTCCTCCCCGGGTTCAAAAGTACCATCATCCATGTACTCTTCAGAGCTATCGGTATTTTCCAGATCCTCAGTACTCATTAGGTCTATAATTCTCAGATCTCGACGAGATCTTCTTCAACACGCAGGTTATCAATGATAAAATTCTGCCTTTCTGGGGTATTTTTACCCATATAGAATTCCAGGAGATCCGAAACCGCATCATTCCTGTGAAGGGTAACGGGTTCCAGTCTGATATCCTTTCCTATAAAATTTTTAAACTCATCCGGAGATATTTCTCCAAGTCCCTTGAACCTGGTAATCTCTGGATTACTTCCCAGCTTCTCTAAAGCAGTCATCTTTTCCTCATCAGAGTAGCAATAATAGGTCTTCTTCTTATTCCTGACCCTGAACAGTGGTGTCTGAAGAATATACAGATGTCCCTTCCTTACCAGGTTTGGGAAGAACTGGAGAAAGAATGTGATCAGCAGAAGCCGGATATGCATTCCATCAACATCCGCATCTGTAGCTATGACTACGTTCCTGTACCTGAGATTGTCAAGTCCGTCTTCAATGTTCAAGGCGGACTGAAGCAGGTTAAACTCCTCATTTTCGTATACAATCTTTTTAGTCAGGCCGTATGTATTCAAGGGCTTGCCTTTCAGACTGAAAACAGCCTGGGTAGCAACCTCCCTGGATTTCGTAATGGATCCGCTGGCTGAATCACCTTCCGTAATAAAAATGGTGGTATCCAGGCGACGCTCATGATTGGTATTATAATGGGCCTTGCAATCCCTTAGTTTCTTATTATGCAGGCTGGCCTTTTTAGCTCTTTCCCTTGCCAGCTTTTTTATTCCAGAGATGGCTTTCCTTTCTTTCTCCGACTCTATGATTTTCTTTAGAAGGATATCGGCAGTTTCAGGATGCTTATGGAGATAATCGTCCAGGTGCTTCTTGAGGAAGTCATTGATGTAATTCCTGACGGAGGGTCCATTGGGACCCATATCCTTTGAGCCCAGTTTGGTTTTGGTCTGGGATTCGAATACCGGCTCTTCAATTTTTAGACTCAGGGCGACGATTATGGATTGCCGGATATCAGAGGGATCAAAATCTTTTTTATAAAATTCTCTAATGGTCTTTACGATCGCTTCTTTAAAAGCTGTCAGGTGGGTACCTCCCTGGGTGGTATGCTGCCCGTTTACAAAAGCAAAATGCTCGTCTGTGTACTGGTTCCCATGGGTCATGGCCAGCTCTATATCATGATTCGCCAGGTAGATGCTTTCATATAATCCATCACTGCTCATGTTCTCGTCCAGGAGATCAAGCAGTCCGCGTTTGGACTGGTACTTTTCCCCGTTAACGATGATGGTGAGACCGGAATTCAGGTAGGTATAATTCTTAACCAGGCTTTCAATATATTCAAGAATGTAATGGAAGTTCCCGAAAAGTTCCTTATCCGGTACCCAGGATACAATAGTGCCATTCGCCAATTCAGTCCTGGAATCTTTTGCCTCCTCAAGCAACTCTCCTCCGGCAAATTCGGCGGACTTCATCATTCCTTCCCTGATGCTCTGGATGTCAAATTTCGAAGAAAGCGCATTTACCGCTTTGATCCCGACACCATTCAATCCTACAGATTTCTTAAACGCCTTTGAATCGTATTTTGCCCCGGTGTTCATTTTGGAGGCAGCTTCAACCATTTTTCCGAGAGGAATTCCCCTTCCGAAATCCCTGACGCTAACTCTTTTCTCATGGATTTCGATTTCAATAGTCTTTCCAAAACCCATCATAAACTCATCTACAGAGTTATCCAGTACTTCTTTCAGGAGGATATAAACTCCATCATCTCTTGAAGATCCATCACCCAGTTTCCCGATGTACATTCCGGGCCTTCGACGGATATGTTCCCTCCAATCTAGTGTTCTAATATTTTCTTCTGTATACTGCGCAGACATAGCTTTTCCAGTTGGCACAAATATAGATAAAAGATGTTCTGCTCTGCAATTTCTTTTTCAACAGGACAATTAACATACATCTACTCTGAATCCTTCTCACAGTCAGGCAAATCGGTTTTTTTTCAACGACTTGGGGAAGCAAAAAAGCACTCTGCTACCTTAGAAAAATACTCCAGCACAAAAGTTAAATCTGCCTCTTGGAAAAATTTCTGGGATAAATCAGATCTGCATCGCATTCACCAGCATCTCGGTTGGGTTCCCAGGATTATAAACTCCCCGGTCGAAATCCTAGTACCATTCTTCATGGTGAACTCCTTTGGGAAGATCAGCATTAAGCAATTCAATATGCTGCTGTTGTATTCTTTTCCGGAACACTGCTTTATCCTCTTCAGAAATTTTCATAAACCTGGACACATAATCAACCAGTAAAATATCCAGTTGATTTAAGATATTTATTGATACAATAAAATCGGGTCTGATGCCGGCTGTTGTTGCCTGGCAGGCAATATGCACCCTTAATCGCAGCTCCGGTAATATCTGCCTGAACCAGGTGAACATTTTCCATTCCCCTGGTTTTATTTACGATCTGTGCAGGATGAACTATATCGATCAGATAAAGGGCTGTTAAATGATCACGAAGATACTCAAAGGGGAGGTCCAGAAGCCACCCGCTGCCAAGCACAGCAACTGTCTTTATCAGCAGCGGAAAACATCTGGCCGGATATTAATTGGGTTTAAGCTCGGTGGGATTTAGCTCAGAATGAAGTTTATCGTACTCGGCGGACATCAGTTCCCGAATATCCATTGTAAGTTCCTTAACAGATTTTTCGGCGAAGGCCTGGTATGGAACCGGGTCCAGTACCCTGGCCCTGATATTGGAAAATCCAGTTATAACAATCCCCTTTTTAGGAAGAGCCCTGGCCGTTCCATCAAGTACAATTGGGACTATATCCACTTTATTGTCAAGGGCCATTTTAAAGGCTCCTTCCCTGAACCTGCCCAGTTTCCCTCCAGAATGTCTGGTACCTTCAGGGAATAAGAGGATGGAGCAGCCAACACTGATCATGCGGCTGGCCTTTTTCAGTAGCTTAACCAGACTTTCTTTTTGGCCCCTGTCAATTTCCAGGTAATTATTCAGGCGCATCTGCCAGCCCAGAATCGGGATTTTGTAATTTTCCTTCTTAGAAACCCATTTAAAGGGCCGGAATAAACTATAGAGAACGAGTATATCAACCATGGATTGATGGTTGGATACAAGAACACATGGACGGTTCCATGGTATTTTTTTCCGGCCTGAAATACGAACCCTCCAGAATGGATTGACCCATATATAACAGGCGCCCCAAAAGGATGACCACAAATGCAATATTAAGAGGCGCTTATCGAACCAGCGTGTAATGAGCCAGATAGCTAAGCCAATGGCAAGAAATGTAATGGAACTGACCAGGAAGAATGTCCATTGCAGAAAGGTAAATATTGTCAGGCCTGCCTTTTTCATAAATTAGAATAGTCCCTCAACAAAAGTATCAATCCAATCGGGTTTGACAAGGTCCCTTGCCGCGATCAAGTCCCGCAAAACATCCGGATCATGCATAACTCCAATAAGATGGACAGAAAGCTCATTAAGGTTTCGGATTTCCTTGTATTCAAGATCTTCTGCTTCCCTTTTAGGGGATGGCACACCAAAAATAGTACTTAGGGTACATTCCTTGATTTGCCCTTTCTCCACCCTCAGTTCGGCCCTGAGTCTGAGGCTGTCCATATCTATCTCTCTTTCCAGGTTATAGGTAGGAGAATACCCAATATTCCAGGACCAGAGACTGTACTTTTGCCGGACCAGTTCTTCAATCCTGTCCCGGTCTGGTTTAGAGAAAACGTATTTCTCTGATCCTCTATAGTGCATGGCAATAAATGTCAGCAATCCTTTTCTGAACTCCTCAATTTCCATGGTGTTGTACAGGAATTCCCGGATATTCCCGGTTTTGCTGCGGACACTCTGAACAGATTTATCGATGTACAGGTCAGGATCGGTATCCAGTGCTTCTCGTAACCTTGTAAGATTGGATGAAAACAGAAGTGTACCATGGTGCAGAACCCGTTTACGATGAACATGCTCTGCATTCCCGGATATTTTTAATCCACTGGCAATTATTTCATTTCTCTCTCCGAATTCGGCAGGGATGCCAAGGCTGATCAGGTACTCCAGCACAGGAGAAGCATATTCCCGGAAATTTACGAGTTTACCTTCCTCGCCGTTCAGGACAAACGCAAAATTCAGGTTCCCCAGGTCATGCCAGACCGTTCCTCCACCGGAGATACGTCGTACCACAGGGATATCGTTTCTCCAGGTCCATCCATGGTTGATCTCCGCCCAGGCATTCTGATGTTTGCCAATTATGATGGAGGGTTCATTAATATAAAAAAAAGCATAATCCCTGTCCGTCTCTTTCAGCAGGTATTCTTCTGCTGCAATATTAAAATGGGGATCGGTTGATGGAGAATCAAGGATCAGCATTTCTAATAGTTTAATTGGAAATAGGGTCTTTTTTTGAACGGAATAATGGGGGTTGATTATCCAGGTCATCCATTCCCAGTCTTTTGATATGGATCATAATCTGGTAAACACCCCAGGCCAAAAGCATTCCAAGTATCGCTCCACCAATCACATCTCCGGGAAAATGCACCCCCAGGTATATCCTGCTGTATCCGATGATACCTGCCCAGAACATAATTCCTGTCCAGTACCACCATCTCCGGACCCATAGGGCTGTAAAAAATGCAATGGCAAAATGGTTGGCGGCATGGCTGGATACAAATCCGTATTGACCGCCACAATAATCGTTAACAAGGTGGACCATTCCCGCGATATGAGGCTGGTGACAGGGCCTGAGCCTTTCGAATGTTTCCTTGAACAGGTGCACCGAAGCCTGGTCGCACATCGTCACCAGAACAGCTATCCCCAGGAGGATCCAGAGGCCTTTCCACCGAAAGGTGTAAATAAGGTATCCAAGTAAGACAATATATAATGGAATCCAGTTGGTTTTGCCGCTGATCCAGGACATGATGGAATCACAGAAGGGGGAATTCATCCCGTTGAGGAAAAGGAAGAGTTGGGTGTCCCAGTTGTTGATAGTTTCAAGCATACTATTCGTTCATTGCTTTCCAAATCCTGTCTTTGAGGGCTGTGATGCCTTCGCCGGTAACAGAAGAAATGAATTGCCAGGAAACTTCGGGTAGGTCTTCGCGGATCTCCTCCTTCAGTTCATCGTCCAGCATATCAGCTTTTGAGATTGCCAGGATCCGCTCCTTATCAAGTAATTCGGGATTATATTTTTCAATTTCCTTCAGCAGCACCTTGTACTCCTTATGGATATCATCGCTGTCCGCCGGTACCAGGAAAAGCAGGATTGAATTTCGTTCAATATGCCTGAGAAAACGGGTGCCCAGTCCCTTGCCTTCTGCTGCTCCTTCGATGATCCCCGGGATATCGGCCATCACAAATGATCTATGATCGCGGTATGATACGATCCCCAGGTTTGGGACCAGGGTCGTAAAGGGATAATCGGCGATTTTGGGCTTGGCAGCGGAAACTACCGAAAGCAGGGTCGATTTACCAGCATTGGGAAATCCTACGAGTCCAACGTCTGCCAACACCTTCAGTTCGAGGATATTCCAGCCTTCCTGACCGTCCTCACCGGGTTGGGAAAAGCGAGGAGTCTGCCGTGTGGAAGATTTAAAATGATTGTTCCCCTGTCCTCCTCTCCCACCAGGTTTCAGTACTTTTTGTTCACCCTCAGAGGTAATCTCAAAAAGGACTTCCTGGGTTTCAGCATCTTTGGCCACAGTCCCAAGAGGGACTTCCAGAATCACGTCCTTCCCATCGGCCCCGGTTTTCAGTTGCCCGGCACCGTTTGCACCCGGACTGGCGAAAACATGTTTGCGGTATTTCAGATGGATGAGGGTCCATAGCTGCTTGTTCCCCTTCAGGTAAATATGTCCACCTCTTCCGCCATCACCTCCATCCGGTCCACCCTTCAGGGTGTTCTTGTCACGGTGGAGATGAGTTGACCCTCCACCGCCCTTCCCGGAGCGGGTGAAGATCTTGACATAATCTATAAAGTTCGAATCAGCCATAGTATTTCAATGTTAGTCCCGCATCCAGGATAAAGCCTTTAAAGGCTTTCAATGATCCCGCACAGCCTGCCGAAAATATCGTCAAT
>JAUUZM010000257.1 GCA_030589965.1 Bacteroides sp. | reverse complement strand
CATTAACCTTTACAATCTTTCCGAACATAGGAGAAACAATCAACGAATCATTATGTCCAGATGATTCAGAAAAATTCATTCTCTGGTGTTCAACAGGCAATACATCCAGGCGCCTGAACAAATACTTGATACCCTGATATTCTATTATTTCACTTCCATCAGACTGAAGCAAATAAATGGCCCTCACAGATTTATTGTTGAGTAAAAACGATATTTCCCCCTGATTAAACCGGACATCGGAAATCATATTTTCCGAGTCCACAAAACTGAATTTCAGTATATTTTGGCTGGAGGATTGGAGTTCAACTTCCTGGTCTTCCCCATTGAGTGTAAATTTGAAATTTCTACTCTGCCGCCAGTAGCCTATTGCATTCCATGGATTAGAATGGAATTTGTCGCCTGCCCCCGCCCCCCCCTGATTTGAATGGAGTGATCCGGCGATAAAAGCTGAAATAAAAATAAGCCTGTCTGAATCTTCGATTCTTGTTTGGATTCGCATATTGAGAATCTCAAGCCTTTCATCACAATACCGGGTGGAAATTCGATTCTGAACAAACTTTTCATCCAGGGTAATTTCCCGGAGGAATGAGAGATTGGTCTCGATTCCAAGAATACTCGTCTCTGCCAGTCCCTTTTCAAGATATTGCAATGCTTCTTTCCTGTCCTTCCCCCATACAATCATCTTAGCTATCATAGGATCAAATTCCGGAAAAACAGTTGCTGGTTCATCCAATGAAGAGTCCATTCGGATACTTACATCAGAAGGTTCAAGATACAAAGCAATGTTGCCTGGGGAAGGCATAAAATCTTTTGCAGGTTCTTCAGCGTAGATACGCGCCTCTATCGCATGTCCCATGAGTTGAATATCTTCCTGCTTCATGGAGAGGGGCTTTCCCTCAGCAATCCTGATTTGCTCCTTAACGAGATCAATGCCAGTTACCCGCTCGCTTACCGGATGTTCAACCTGTATCCGGGTATTCATCTCCAGAAAGTAAAACTTTTGATCTTCATCCACCAAAAACTCAATGGTTCCGGCATTTGTATACCCAAGCTCGAGTGTAATCCTGAGTGCAGCCTCTCCCATTTTTTTTCTGGTTTCCGGTTTCAACCAGGTGGATGGTGATTCCTCAATTATTTTCTGATAGCGTCGCTGAACCGAGCATTCCCTTTCATAAACATGAACAACGTTTCCATGATGGTCTCCCAATACCTGAAATTCAATATGTCGGGCAGGATCAATGAATTTTTCAAGGAAAATATCACCGTTTCCAAAATAATTATAGGCTTCCCTGCTTGTTGTTTCAAGGGCCGATGATAACTCTCCGGGACTGCTAACAATCCGCATACCCTTCCCTCCTCCGCCAGCAGCTGCCTTAACAAGAAGGGGATAGTCCAGCTCAGAAAATTTTCCCAGGAGTTCTGTTTGGGATGAGAGATCTGAATTTAAAACGGGAATACCAAGCTTGGCTACATTGGTTTTTGCCTCAATTTTATTGCCCATCATTCGTATCAATTCGGGAGTGGGACCAATAAAAACAAGTCCGTTCTTTTCGCAGGCCTCTGCAAACAGATGATTTTCAGACAGGAAACCATAGCCGGGATGAATGGCATCTGCAGCATTTTGAATGGCTATTTCAATGATTTTATGAATATTCAGATAGCTCTCCCTAAGTTCCCTGCCATTTAGGGGAAAGCTCTTGTCTGCCATCCTGCAATGATAGGCCTCCGGACCATCAATATCTGAATATATTGCCAGAGTCTGTATTCCCATCTCCTTGGCTGCCCTGCAAACACGGACAGCAATCTCCCCTCGGTTTGCTATTAAGATATTTTTGATTTCCATAAAGGATTTCGTTTTTCAAAAAAGGCGGATATGCCTTCCCTGGCATCTTCTGAAAGTCTTATTTCAGCAATTAACCCGGCACATAATTCCTTTAGGCCTGAATGATCTGGACTGTCCTCAATATCCAGTAATAATTTTTTAGTCCAACGAACAGCTTTAGGCGAATTTCCGAGTATTTGTCCCAGTAGATCCATGATCACTTTTTCAGCTTCCGCTTCCTTACATAGGATATCGATAAGTCCATATGAATGAGCTTCAGCTCCAGAAATGGTTTCCCCTCCGATCATTAGCTTACGGGCATTCATGATACCTGTCCTCCTTACTACAAAAGGAGCAACTGTAGCAGGTACAAGTCCCAGTTTTACCTCTGCGAAGGAAAAACTTGTTCCAGGATCACATAATGCAAAATCACAAGCGGACAAAAGGCCATTTGCACCCCCATGAACTCCACCACGAGCATAGCAAATAGTAGGTATTGAAAGTCTGTAAAGGGATTCAAAACAATCATAGAAAAGGCCAGCCTCCTTTTTTAGTTCATTTTTAGTTTTGCCGGAAATGTCGGACATCATCGAAAGGTCAGCGCCTGCTGAAAAAACCTTACCTGTCCCCTGAAGTACCAGTCCCCTGATATCCTGCCTTTCTTCCAAAGAAATACACAAGGTCTTCAAATCCCTTAATAGAGACTCATTCAAGGCATTTCTCTTCTCAGGCCTGTTCAGGCTGCAGAATACAATTTCGTCCCTAATATCAATTTTCAGTGTAGTAAAATTCATCTGACAATGCTTTACATGCGATAAACACCTGTTTTCGGTTCAGGAAAGGGTTGGTTTAGTGATGTCGCGATTCCCATAGCAATAATCTTTCTTGTGTCTGCAGGGTCAATGATTCCGTCATCCCAGAGGCGGCTGCTGCTGTAATAGGCAGAACTCTCATGCTGGTATTTTTCAAGGATATCTTCTTTGATCTTCTTTATATCCTCCTCAGGCATTTCTTTACCTGCAGCTTTCATCTGGTCGATCTTTACCCTGCTCAATACTTCTGCTGCCTGTTCCCCTCCCATAACGGATATCCTTGAATTGGGCCACATAAACAGAAATCTCGGATCATAAGCCCTGCCGGCCATGGCATAATTGCCTGCCCCATAGGAACCGCCGAAAATAACCGTGAATTTAGGCACACTGGCAGTGGAAACGGCATGAACAAGCTTGGCTCCGTCACGTGCAATCCCCTTATGTTCATATTCCTTTCCAACAATGAACCCGGATATATTCTGAAGAAAGAGAATAGGCGTTTTCCGGTAATTGCAAAGCTCAACAAAATGTGCTGCCTTCAATGAGGTTTCAGAAAACAATACCCCCTGGTTCGCTATTATACCAACAGGGTAACCCATTATCCTGGCAAAACCGGTCACAATTGTTGGCGCATAGTTTTCCTTGAATTCCTGGAACTTACTTCCATCCACAATCCTCATAATGATCTCCCTTGGATCGATGGGCTTTTTTGGATCAGCAGGTATAATTCCGTAAAGTTCCTCTGGATCATAATGTGGAGGTTCGATAGGAATCTGACCCAAATTCTGTTTTTGAGCTGGATTCAGGTTTTCAAAAATATTTCTGCAAATCTGGAGTGCATGGGTATCGTTATCAGCCAGGTGATCTGCAACCCCGGATATCCGTGTATGTACATCAGCACCACCAAGCTCCTCAGCACTTACATCTTCCCCGGTTGCAGCCTTAACCAATGGCGGCCCACCAATAAAGATCGTTCCCTGATTTTTCACGATAATTGTTTCGTCGCTCATTGCTGGCACATAGGCACCTCCGGCAGTGCATGATCCCATAACAATAGCTACCTGAACAATACCCTCAGCTGAGAGTTTGGATTGGTTATAGAATATTCTTCCAAAATGGTATTTATCGGGGAAAACTTCGTCCTGCTCAGGTAGAAAAACGCCACCGGAATCAACCATATATACAATGGGTATATGATTTTCAAGGGCTATTTCCTGGGCACGAATATGCTTTTTTATAGTCTCCTTGATATAGGTACCTCCCTTAACGGTAGCATCATTGGCAATAATTATCGTCTCCCTTCCATGGATCACACCGATTCCGGTAACAATACCAGCTGAAGGAAACTGGTTATTATACTGTTCATATGCAGCAAAACTTGAAAGTTCCAGGAATGGTGTATTCCTGTCCACCAGCAAATCAATCCGTTCACGAGAAAGCAGTTTTTTCCTTTCCTTATGCTTTTTTACAGCAGCTTCAGATCCGCCCTTTTGAACCTTATTCAAACGGTTCCTGAATTCAGAAAGCAAATCCTGGTACTTATCCAGGTTCTTTTTGTAATCCTCTGAACCAGTATCTATTTTACTCTTTAATGTAAACATAGGTCTAAACAAATATCACGAATTCCATGAAATAATTAACATTGCACAATGTGATTTCAATTGTATATTAATCAAATCTACTAATTGTGTGTGTAACAAAATTTATTAACTTGCGTTATTACTATAAAAACTATAATCATGGCAGGAGCAGTACATGCGGGAAACTCTGAGGAAATGCTTAAAAAGAAACTTTCGCAAAAGAAATATCGTTTGCCTGTTATCGGGCACTTTGCGGACAAAAGCGTCCAGTTCAAATCCATAATTGAAGCTTCCAAGGCAACAGGACTTCATCCTACCCTAATTTTTGAAGCCTGTATTGGAAAGATATTCAGAGCACAAAATACCTACTGGGAATTTGTCAAGGGAAACCATTACATCAAGTATAAAGCCTATTACATTAATGCCCAGGAATCCTACACACGTGTGGGAGGATTTAACGGTTAAAATACCAGAATTCATATATGAAAAAAGCCACCTTTATCGGGTGGCTTTAAAATTTCATAAGTTTTTTTTACTCCAGTATCACCTGGGCGAAAACACCAACAATTTGCTCAGGTTTCTTTGCGCTCTTCAGAGCACTTTCAAAGTCCGAGGTATTTTGCTCATAAATCGCAAATCCAATATCTAAATACCATCCTAGCTGCTCTGCTGCAGAACTACTGTCAATCTCTCCTTTCTTAAGCTGTTTCTTATAATGGGTATTAAGTTTCTTCAGAGAGTAATAAATCTTAGGCTTAATAACTACCGTTTTGGAGACAGGGTTGGCGTCTGAGCCGGATTCAAGATATGTATAAGTCTCTTTTAAGCGGTAAAATTTAACAGCGAGTTCATTGCCAAGAAAATGTGAGCCAACATCATCCCT
>JAUUZM010000001.1 GCA_030589965.1 Bacteroides sp. | reverse complement strand
GGAATGGTTGCTAAAGCAGCAGTGCTCAGAGCTGAGTTTCTCAGGAAATTTCTTCGGGACAATACCATAATTCTAATTGGGGGTTTGAAGATTTTATATTTTTTAAAGGTAATTCATAATGCCTGAAGATCCTGAATGACAATTTCGATTAATTTCATTAATTCAGGTAAATCTTTAATGATTATCTCCCACACAGCTTCGAACTCAATATTGAAATACTCATGAGATATAAGATTTCTGAATGCTCTTACCTTATACCATGGGTAATTATACTTATTTAAAAGGTATTTATCAATATGTGTTAGAGCTTCGCCAATAACGGTAAATTGGAAGAGGACTGCACTTGAAATCATGGAATCTGATACAAAATCATCCAAATTTATTCCAGACACAAATGATCCTATTTCGTTAATCGCCTTTCGTATTTGGACCAACCTGAATTGATTATCCAGCCTTTTATCTTTCATAAACTAAAATGAGATCTTTTTCCACACTTTTCAATATCTCAGGCTTAAATGATTTAATAAATCCTATATCAACATTCCTGCTAAGCTCCTCTTCAAGTCTGTATTGCAAACCTGCCAGGTCAAAATAACTGAATCCCTGTTCTGTTTTCAATGCAATATCGATATCACTTCCCGGTCCATCATCCATCCTTGCAAAAGATCCATATATCCATGCCTTGATCACTTTCGGGAATTGAGTTGTTACTTCTCCAATTTTATCAATGGCCTGATTTCTATCAATAGTTGAGAAAGTCCTGTATTCCAATACTCTTTCTGCAACCTTTAACGCTTCCAATGCATATTCATCTTCTCCAACTTCGTATAATACCCTGTCGCTCAAATATACCATCAACATCTCCCTTTCATCATAATTGAAAAATCCGGCCAGTTTGGTAACTTGTTCCTTCTTAATTTTGCGGAGCCCCCTCTCCATTTTGCTTAAAATGGCCTGGTCAATATCCAGGAATGCAGCTACCTTCCGTAAAGGATACCCCTTTTCCTCTCTCAGTTTTCTAATTAAACTGCCAATTCTCTGCATTTTGAATTTTTCGTTTTGACTAAATTAGTCAAAATATTTTAAAAGCAGGAAATCAATAAATAATTTCTTTCACATACAATGTTTTTTTACTTTCAAACCCTTAGCAATTCCTTTATGACAGTTAAACATCCAGTAGTTTCTGTAATACTGCCTTTTTATAATGCTGATGCAACTCTGAACAGGGCGATTGAAAGCATTGCCCTCCAAAGCCTGGAGAGTTTTGAATGTATTTTAATCAATAATAACTCGAGGGATGGAAGTGTTGGTATTGCTGAGAGCTGGACTAAAAAGGACAGCCGTTTCATTCTAATCGATGAAAGTAAGCAGGGCGTAATGTTTGCTTCTAATGCCGGGTCAGAGAAGGCCTCGGGAAAATATATTGCCAGAATGGATTCAGATGACTGGGCATATCCTCGGCGGCTGGAAATCCAATCAGAATTCCTGGATGAGAATACAGATTACGGGGCTGTAGCCGGATTGGTGGATCATATTGGACATTCTGAAGATACTAAAGGTATGGCACGCTTTGTTGAATGGTCAAATTCGATCCGGACCTATGAAGAGATCCTGAACGCCCGCTTTATTGAGCTGCCGGTAGTAAATCCATCTGCCATGTGGAGAAAGGATGTATCGGAAAAATACGGCATGTACAGGTCAGGTGATTTCCCGGAGGACTATGAAATGTGGTTGCGCTGGCTGGGTGAGGGCGTTAAAATCAGAAAACTGGACCAAAAAGTATTAAGATGGCATGATTCCGATACAAGACTGACCCGTACTCAATCCATCTACAGCGATTCATCGTTTTACCGGATTAAAACTAAATACCTGGGGGACTGGCTAAGCAAAAACAATCCTTTTCACCCAAAGATAGCTGTCTGGGGAGCAAGTCGTATCTCAAGGCGTCGTGCCCGCTTACTGAAACAATATGGCATTGAGATTGAGTTCTATATTGACATCAAGGAAACCAGGCAGTTGGATCATGAAATCATATACTATAAGGATATTCCACCACCATCCGAGGTATTTATTCTGACCTATATTAAGCAAATGAATGCAAGGGATGAGATCCAGCTTTACCTTGCTTCGAAAGGATATAAGGAAGGAATAAATTACCTGCTGGTATCCTGATTACCTGTCGGTTAAATCAAAAGCCAATCAATAATTTCAGGCTGGCAAATGCTAGTGCAAGAAGGAGGAAATACCGAACGGCTTTAGCTCCCCATTTAACTGCTACTCTGGCTCCGATGAAGGCACCTAGCATGTTTCCAATGGCCAGTATAAAACCGAATACATAGTTTACATCACCGTTAATTATAAAAATCGCCAGGGCAAAAGGAGTATATAAAAAGACAATGAATACTTTCAGAGCGTTTGCTTTTACCAGTTCAAACCCTGCTCCCAGTACCAGTCCACCGAGCAGAAAAAACCCCACCCCTGCCTGTATAAATCCTCCATAAATCCCAATAAAGAAAAAGATTATTACCTGCCAGAGCATTTTTGCAGGTGGTTGATCCTCCTGCCCCATCAGCCATCGGCTGGGCTTTAGGATGATCAGAAAAAACATAAGGATTAGAAGTCCACCAATAGCCTTCTCCATTATGGCATCATTTACGTTTACTGCAATTCTTGCTCCGATTAATGATCCGATGACTGCCGGAATACCGATTTTTATTCCATCCTTAAAGTCAAGTACTTTCTGTTGTTTGAAACTACTTACCCCCACAACATTCTGAAGAAGGATAGCGATCCGGTTAGTACCATTAGCTACATTGGGCGGAAGTCCAAGAAACATAAGAAGGGGAAGGGTTAAGAGAGACCCGCTTCCCGCAAGGGTATTTATAAAGCCGGCTATGAGTCCAACCCCAATAACAGCAACAATCTTCCATGTGGTAAGGTCATGTTCCTGTAAGATTTGAATCAGCTGCTCCCACCAGCATTGAATATCCACTTTGGCCGGAGCTTAGTAAGCAAACAATGGGAAGTCCTTCATCATGACATTAACCTTTTCCCTGACTGTCTTGATTTTGGCTTCATCATTGTGATTTGCAATTACATCATCGATCATTTCAACCATTGGAGCAATCAGATCCTCCTTAACACCACGTGTGGTTAAGGCTGGAGTACCAACCCTGATCCCTGAAGCCTGGAATGGTGAGCGATCATCAAATGGGACCATATTTTTATTTATTGTTATATCAGCAAGAACCAGGGTATCTTCCACTGTTCTACCGGTGATATCAGGATATTTCGGCCGGAGGTCAATCAGCATGGAATGATTATCAGTACCATCAGATATTACCTTATAACCCAGGGAGATAAATGCATCCGCCATAACTGCGGCATTCTTCACAACCTGTATCATATAATCTTTATAGCTTTCCGTCAGTGCCTCTCCAAATGCGACGGCTTTAGCCGCAATGACATGCTCAAGCGGCCCACCCTGTGTGCCAGGAAATACAGCAGAATCAAGTAATTGAGACATTTTCTTGACCCTACCTTTGGGAGTGGATAGTCCCCAGGGATTCTCAAAATCCTCACCCATCATGATCATTCCTCCACGGGGACCACGAAGTGTTTTATGTGTAGTGGTTGTGACGATATGGCAATGTGGGAAGGGATGATTCAGCAATCCCGTGGCTATAAGTCCGGCAGGATGAGCAATATCCGCCATCAGGAGACATCCGTTCTCATCCGCAATTTCACGCATACGCTTGAAATCCCAATCACGGGAATAAGCAGACGCTCCAGCCACAATCAGTTTTGGTTTTTCCTTCCTGGCTACCTCTGCCATCATATCATAATCAACCTGGCCAGTCTCTTTTTTCACTCCATAGGCTACTGGATTGTACAGTATCCCTGAAAAATTAACAAATGAACCATGAGTCAGGTGTCCACCGTGTGAGAGATCAAGTCCAAGAAAAGTATCACCCGGTTTCAAAACAGCAAGCATCACGGCTGCGTTTGCCTGGGCCCCTGAATGCGGCTGCACATTTACCCAGGTTGCATTAAAAAGTTCTTTAGCCCGGTCAATGGCCAGCTGTTCTGTCTGATCAACTACCTGGCAACCGCCATAATACCTTTTTCCCGGCAGGCCTTCAGCATATTTATTCGTCAGGCATGAACCCATTGCCTCCAATACCTGCTCGCTGACAAAATTTTCTGATGCAATTAGTTCAATGCCATGCATTTGCCTTTCCTTCTCCTGCTGGATAAGGTTAAAAATAGTTTCGTCTCTGTTCATTTTTATTGATTTATAATGAATTGAATAAGAAACCGCCTCGACATCGCCATGCGATGAAGTCGGCTTTTTTCTTTTTCAATTCATTATGAGATTAGCAAAAATTGAATCTTCAAAATTAAGGGTTTAGAAGAGAGAAGGAAATTATTTATGAATAATATTTCAATCCAAAAAATCTTTAAAATTTGCTTTTACTGAAAATTACCATTAATTTGATCAGTCAAGTCATTACCATTTCTAACTAAATAAGTATTATGGAAGCAGCAATTGTTATTTATGTAATCGTGATTCTTTTATTGATTGTCAGCCTTTGGATTACGATTGGTAAGGCCGGACGCCCCGGTGTCTCTCAAATTGTCCCAATCTGGAACATCATTGAACTTGTTCAGGTAGCTGGAAAACCCGGATGGTGGGTAGTCATGATTCTTCTAGTTCCCTTTGCTAACATTGTTTTTCTTATCATGACTTTCAATGCTATTGCTCATGCCTTTGGAAAAGGTACCGGATTTACGGTAGGCATGATATTTTTACCTTTTGTATTCTGGCCATTGCTCGCATTTGGTGATGCCAATTATAAGAAGCCATAATAAAGCAATAGCGAATTTAATTGCCAAAGCACTGAGTTATTCGGTGCTTTTTTTAGCCTTATCCATGAAAATCTAATCCCTCGAAATCTTCTTGAGCATCTCCCTGTAAGCGGAGAATACCTTTGCCCGGGAAACAAATCCGATGTATTTGCCTTCGTTCAATACGGCAATATTATAACGGCTGCTGGTATGGAACTTGCGGGTTACTTCCTCCATTGATTCATCCTTATTGATGGTGAACTGAGGCATGAACATCAGGTCCCTCACCGTGACTGTATCCCAGCTGTCCGTATCGAACATTATATGTCGGATATCATCCATTTTGACAATCCCATGAAAGATTCCGTCCTCATCCACGACCGGGAAGATATTTCTGTGAGCTTTCTTAATTACCTTGATAAGGTCACCCAGAGTAGCTTCAGGATGTATCTTATTGAAATCCCTTTCGATAAGATTATTAACCTTCATCATGAGAAGTACATTTTTATCCCTGTCATGGGTCATCAGGTCTCCCCTCTTGGCAAGCTGGATCGTATAAACCGAATTTGCAGTAAAGACCCTGGTTGTAGCATAAGAAATAGTGGCCACCAGCATAAGCGGGAAAAACAGTTCATATCCGCCGGTAATTTCTGCAATCAGGAAGATGGCTGTAAGGGGAGCATGAATTACCCCGGCGATAAGTCCAGCCATACCGATCAGGGCGAAATTATTCACCGGGACTTCCGCACCAAGGAGGTTCAGGAGCTTGGCGGTTAATAATCCTAAGTTGGAACCCAGAAAAAGAGAAGGAGCAAAAATACCCCCAATTCCCCCGGCACCGAAAGTTACGCTAGTAGCTATGACCTTAAAAGCCAGGATAAAAAAGAGGATGACCAGCATTGCCAGGGCTGAATTACTCCATTTTTCATAGAGGGCGTGTTCGAAGATGTAATTATAATTCCCGTTAAGGACAGAGTTAATGGGTTCATAACCTTCCCCGTAGAGGGATGGAATCAGGAAAACAAGAACCCCCAGGGCAAGTCCCCCAACAGATAAACGAATCCAGATACTCGGAATTTTTTCAAACAGGCCGGTTACAAACATGTACATCTTTGTAAAATACGCTGACATCAGTCCGGCTGCCACACCCAGTATAAGATAGTAGGGCACATGTTTCATTATAAAAACATCCTGGATATTCACCGAATAGAGAACGTTCTGTCCCATGAATAGATAGGAAGTCATGGCCGCAGTAGCCGAGGCAACAAGCAATGGAACCAGGGATGCCAGGGTGAGATCGAGCATGATTACTTCAAGGGCAAATACAATGGCTGCAATGGGTGCTTTAAAAATGGCAGACATGGCTCCGGCACAGGCACAACCCAGCAGCAGGGTAACATCCTTATAACTCAAGCGGAACCAACGCCCGATGTTTGAACCGATAGCAGCACCTGTGGCAACGGTAGGTCCCTCCAAACCAACACTTCCTCCGAAACCGACAGTCAGGGAGGAGGTAATAATTGAAGAATAGAGATTATGCCGGTTGATTATTCCGTTTTTTCGGGAAATAGCATGCAGAACACCAGGAATCCCGTGCTGAACAGGTCGCCGGTTGATATACTTGATGAACATGACAGCCAATAAAATACCTATGGATGGAAAAATAAAGTAAAGATAGATGTGGGTATTGTCTGCAATGGTCTCGGTAAGTCTCTGGATAAGATGCACCAGGTTTTTAATTACCACCGCCCCCAGACCAACAAAAAGACCAATCAGGGCACTCAGGATAAGAATGAACTGCTTCTGGCCTACATGCTTGATTCTCAGAAGAAACAAACGTTTGTATATGCTCAATTTATGCATGAAGCACAAAATTAGTAAACAAGACGGTATTAACGATTAATATGGAAAGCTTATTTTCAGGATATCAATTATTTATATCCATTCGTTATTAAAAACAGTAATGGGATCTATGATTTTATTATTAGTTTTAGTTTTCAATCCTGGATAAGTATTTTGAATAAACATTTTTTCCATATCCTTTGGGGTTTGCTCCTGTTTGCTATCGAGACTTCCTTGATGGCTCAGGGTGACCCTCATCCTAAACATCCGGAAATCGTCCGTGTTTCAGTGGATACAAGCACACAACGTACAGTTATTGAGTGGAAGGCGAGTATTTCTGATGATGTAGAAAAATATACCATGTTTTTTGATACAACGGATATATTGGGACAAACCTACCCGTTCCCTACTTTAGACACTGTCGATGGCAATACCACGAAATATACCTATAAGAAGGAGGTGACAACGAATAAATCCCGCTCATTTACAGTCCAGGCAATCGATTCAAGCGGATTAAAGAGTAGTTTCTTTGATTCACATACCACAATACATCTTACTACCGATTATGATTCCTGCAGCAAACAGATGCTTCTGGAGTGGACATCTTATAAGGGCTGGGGGGGTAACCTGGTTAGATATGATGTGTATTTCCGGGAAAATCAAGACTCCTATAGCATATTGGAAGAGGGAGGAACAAAGGATACCACTCAGCTTCATCTTAATATCTTCGACAATCGCAGCTATTGTTATTTTATCAAGGCAATAAAAAATGATGGCACCTATTCATTTTCCAATATAGTCTGCCAGAATATCAGCCACCCCATTCATCCTGCATGGATAAATGCAGAGTCTGCATCTGCATTAGACCCAGATTCAGTGAAATTAAAATTCACAATAGATCCAGAAGCCCAAGTCAGCAGTTACCAAATATTCAAAGCCACCGGGCCTGGGAAACCTTTTGTGGCTGATGAAATTATCCGGGATGTAGAACATAGCCTTACCTATACTGACCCGGTATTATCGACTGAAAAGCAATACCAGTACAAGCTTTATTCCCTTGACGTCTGCGATAGTCCCGTTACGGGATCAAACATTGCCGGAAATATTGTGCTTTCAGCTTCCAGCGAGGGATTACTTGCCAGTCTTTCCTGGACTCCCTATGTTGAGTATGAAGCCGGAGTAGAGTATTACCAGGTATACCGCGATATAAATCGCAGCGGTCCCCAGCCCCTCGAGATTGTTGTCTACCCGGATATGGTTTTTCATGATGATCTCAGTGAATTTGACCCGGAGAAATTTGAAGATGAAATTTGTTATTATGTAGAAGCCGTTGAGAACAGCGGAACATTAGGGGATAGAGGATCAAGCTGGTCAAATCGTGGCTGCATTAGCGTAGTGCCGGAAATTACTATGGCCAATGCTTTTACCCCTAATGATGATGGCATTAATGATTGCATTAAACCTGCCCTTACATTTATCCCCAAAGAATACATTTTTATGGTATTTGACCGTTGGGGATCAAAAATATTCCACACAGAACAGCCACCCATGTTAGATGAAGATCCCTGTAGCTATGCCTGGGACGGATCCATCAAAGGAGGTCAGAAAGTCCCTGAAGGAGTATATGTATACTATATCAAACTGACCACTTCAAGCGGAATTGAAGTTGAGAAAACGGGAGAAATCACAGTGTTCTACCCATAGGGCTCTTATCATCCCGGATTGGCAGCCTTTCCTAAGATTTTTTTAGTTAATTTTACTCCCCTGATCTCTACGATACTATGAACGTCCTGACCAAACCGGAAGAAGAGCTGATTCAGAAGGAATTCGAAAATTTGATATTGAATTGCACACATTGTGAGAGCAAAACAGATCAGCGACTTATCCGTAAAGCTTTCCGCCTCGCGAAAGAAGCCCATGATGGAATGCGAAGGAAGTCAGGAGAACCTTACATCCTCCACCCTATTGCTGTTGCAAAAATCGTGACCACTGAGATTGGCCTGGGTGCAAAAGCTGTCATTTGTGCAATTCTGCACGATGTTGTTGAAGATACTGATTATACAATCGAAGACATAGAGAATCACTTTGGAAAAAAGGTAGCTTCCATTATTGACGGACTGACAAAAATTTCTGATGTTTTCGATAATAAATCTTCACTCCAGGCAGAGAATTTCAGGAAGATGCTGCTTACCCTCTCCGATGATGTCAGGGTGATCCTGATTAAATTGGCTGACCGCCTGCATAATATGCGGACACTGAGTTCCATGCCTCCTAATAAACAGATCAAGATTAGCGGGGAAACAACCTACCTGTATGCCCCTCTGGCACACCGGCTGGGATTATATGCCATCAAAACAGAGCTGGAAGACCTCAGTCTCAAGTATAGATATCCCAAGGTATACCAGGACCTGGTATCAAGAATTACTGATAATGAAAAGAAAAGAGCCCATATGATCAACTCATTTGCGCTCCCCCTGATTGACAAGCTGGAGAACGAAGGGTATGATTTTGATATTACCGGCAGGCCCAAATCAATATATTCGACCTGGAACAAAATGCAAACGAAGAATATACCTTTCGAAGAGATATATGACCTTCTTGCCATCAGGATTGTATTTGAAGGGTTGGAAGATGTTCCTGAGAAAACTCAGTGCTGGAATATTTATTCAATAATCACAGACACCTACAAGCCTAAACCGGACCGGATACGGGACTGGGTATCAACCCCAAAGGCTAACGGGTATGAGGCCCTTCATGTAACCGTAATGGGACCGGAAGGTAAATGGGTTGAAGTACAGATCCGATCCCGGAGGATGGATGAGATCGCCGAGCGGGGTTTCGCTGCCCACTGGATGTACAAACAGGCAGGAAAGGGAAGCAGTGAGGGACTGGATGGGTGGATCAAGAAGATCCGGGAACTGCTGGAAAACCCTGACTCCAATGCCCTTGAATTCCTGGATGACTTCAAGCTTAACCTTTTTGCCTCAGAAATCCTGGTTTTTACACCCAAGGGACATATTAAATCATTGCCAAAACAGGCAACTGCACTGGACTTTGCATACGAAATCCACACAGAAGTCGGCAACAGGGCAATCGGAGCCAAGATCAATCATAAACTGGTTTCTCTGAACCATATCCTGTACAGCGGGGATCAGGTGGAAATATTAACTTCAGACAGCCAGCGGGCAAGCAGGGAATGGTTGTATTATGTAACCACTGCCAAAGCAAAATCTGCCATTAAGGCCGCAATTAAGGCCGAAAACAAGGACAGAATTCAAAAGGGGAAAAAGTTACTTGAGGATAAACTGAATGAATATAACCTGAAACCATCCGGCCGGATATTCAAGAAACTTCTACCTGCATATGATGTAAGAACCAAGGATCATCTTTACAGTAAAATCGGCACAGGAATAATTACCCTTGAGGACCTGAAAAAAATCCTTCGAAAAAATACCAAGAACAAATGGATCAGATACTGGGAACTTCAGTTTACTTCTTCCTCCAAGAAACCCAGCACTGATAAAAAGTCTTTCGACCCTGCCTACTCAGGAGCCCATTTTATGATCAGAGAAAACCTGGACGACACGGAAGCTGAATTCTCCATTGCAAAATGCTGTAATCCTATTCCAGGCGATGATGTTATTGGTTACCGGAACCAGGATGGCTCGGTTGTAATCCATAAGGGTAAATGTCCCAAGGCCATCAAACTGATGTCAAGTCAGGGAAACCGTATCGTCCCGGCAAAATGGACTACACATAAGATATTAAGCTACCTTTCAAGGATCCACTTGCAGGGAGTGGATAAATTCGGAATGTATAATAACATCACTACTGTCATCTCCAAAGAATTGTCCGTTAATATGAGAAATATTAACCTGGTAAGCCACGATGGCATATTTGAAGGAAGCATAGACCTATATGTTCATAACACCAAGGACCTGAACAATCTCATCATGAATCTGATTAAGATAAAAGGAGTAGATTCTGTTAAAAGGGTAGAAAAGATTGAGGACTAGGTGATGAAAATCATTTCTTTTCCTTCCTAAATCGGAAAAAATAGTATATTTTAGCCTCTTTATTTTTAATTAGTCTGTTTATGGTTAGTGAAGAAACGAAGGAGACGGTTAAGAAGATTTTCACCGAATACCTGGAAAAAAAAGGGCATAGAAAGACTCCTGAACGCTATGCTATTCTTGAGGAGATATACTCGCGTGACGGGCATTTTGATATCGAATCCCTGTATATCTTCATGAAGAATAAGAATTACAGGGTCAGCCGTGCCACACTGTATAATACCATTGAACTTTTACTGGACTGCAATCTGGTGATTAAACACCAGTTTGGTAAGAATATAGCACAGTTTGAAAAAGCTTATCATTGCATGCAGCATGATCACCTGATCGACATGGATTCTGGCAAGGTAATCGAGTTTTGTGACCCCAGAATTGATGAAATCATCAAGACCGCATGCGAGCTGAATAACTTCAAACCTTCACATCATTCCCTATACATCTATGGTTACTCGGACGATGAACGAGAGTCCAAATAGGTGTTTCATGAAGCAGAAATAATTTGTACCTTGACGCTCCTAATCCAGGAGTAAATCCTCACGTACTTAACAGATGAAAATAGATGTATTATTAGGCCTTCAGTGGGGCGATGAAGGCAAGGGCAAATTAGTTGATGTCCTGACCCCAGACTATGATGTAATAGCCCGTTTTCAGGGCGGTCCAAATGCAGGTCACACATTGGAATTCAATGGTATTAAGCACGTTACCCATAACATTCCCTCAGGGGTTTTCAGGGAAGACAGCATTAATATTATTGGAAATGGTGTTGTGCTTGACCCGGTAATATTCAAAAAGGAAATTGAAGCTGTAAAGGATCTTGGAGTGGACCTTGGCATCCGTCTTATGGTTTCAAGAAAAGCCCACCTCATCATGCCTACTCACCGTATCCTGGATGCAGCTTCGGAAGCTGCAAAAGGTATTACCAAAATCGGTTCAACTCTTAAGGGGATTGGTCCCACCTATATGGATAAAACCGGGAGGAACGGATTAAGAGTTGGTGATATTGAATCTCCTGACTTTAAGAAGAAATACGATTTCCTCACCAATAAGCATCTGGAGATTCTTAAGCAGTATGATTTCGAATTTAATCTGGAAGAATTTGAAATAGGATGGATGGATGGCATTGAAGCCATAAAATCCTTTCCTCTGGTGAATGGAGAATATGCCATCAATAAATATCTTACTGAGGGAAAGTCGGTTCTGGCAGAAGGTGCACAGGGATCCATGCTGGATATTGATTTCGGTTCATATCCTTATGTAACTTCATCCAATACCATATGTGCTGGAGCATGTACCGGACTTGGACTTGCACCCCATAAAATCGGTAGAGTAATCGGTGTGTTCAAAGCCTATTGTACTCGCGTTGGCAGTGGTCCATTTCCTACAGAACTCCTGGACGAAACAGGCGAAGCCCTTCGTAAATATGGTTCAGAATATGGGGCCACTACCGGCAGGCCCAGACGATGCGGCTGGCTTGATCTGGCTGTTCTGAAATATTCTATTATGTTAAGCGGGGTAACAGAACTGATGATGACTAAATCCGACGTTCTTTCCACTTTTGATGCTTTACAAGTTTGTACTGCTTATAAAATCAACGGAGAGGTAAGCGATGAATTACCCTTTGACATTGATACACCGCTTGAACCTATGTATGAGGAACTACCCTGCTGGTCAGAGGACCTGACCGGGATGACAGAGAAGGAAGATCTGCCAAAAGAGTTGCTTGATTATATTGTCTTTGTCGAAAAAGAAGTAGGAGTACCTATCTCCTATGTCTCAGTTGGCCCCGACAGGGAGCAGATAATTAAGATGTAAGACAGCCTTTAGGGCCCTAAGAAATTTTGACCGCCGGGATGCAGGTTTATACCTTGCCATCTCTACGGTTTTTTTTTATCTTTCATATTCTAAACCAAGCCATTATTAAAATGAGAACCCTGATTTCCCTTTTTAATGACAGTGTTGAAAAATATAAGGATAATACCTACCTGCTTCAAAATATGGGAGATGGGTATAAACCATGCACATACCTGGAAACCCAAAAGGAAGTTCACAGATTTGCGGCCGGGTTGATAAGCCTGGGGATTAAGAAAGGAGACCGGATTACTTTGCTGGCAGAAGGAAGAAACCAGTGGTTTTTCAGTGAGATGGGTATCCTTTTTACCGGCGCTGTAAATGTACCTTTGTCCACCCGCCTGGAAGAAACTGCAGAAATAAAATTCCGGATTGAACATTCAGAATCCAGAATGATAATTATCTCTGACAGGGAGGCCCATAAAATAAAGGAACTGAAAAATGGGATAGCCTGTCTTGAAAAGGTTATTTACCTGGATCCGCGGGACAATTACGATGAAGATGAATTATTCTTTGATGATGTATCTGCCCTTGGTGATAAATACCTGGCAGAGAATCAGGCAGAATTCGACAAAACCTGGCAATCTATTGGAGATAATGACCTGGCAAATATCTGTTATACATCAGGAACAACGGCGGACCCAAAAGGTATTATGCTCTCCCATCGGAATTATACTGCCAATGTAGAACAGGCCCAGGGTGTAATGGCGGTATATGATTGGTGGACTACCCTGGTTTATATTCCATGGGACCATGCTTTTGCACACACGGCGGGGGTTTATACTATTCTCTCACATGGTGCGGCCATGGCATCCGTTCAACTTGGAAAAACTATGACGGAAGCCATCAAAAATATGCCGATCAATATGAAACAGGTAAAACCCGTCTTTCTATTCTCAGTTCCTGCCCTTGCAAAGAATTTCAAGAAAAACATTGAAAAGGGCATTCGTGAAAAGGGACCGGTGATTGAAAAACTCTTCCATCATGCCATTAGGGTTAATAAACGATATATCCGAATGGGACACGATCGTGGAAAGAAGGGAACATTTATCCTGAAACCATACATCTGGCTATTTGACAAGATTATCTTCAAGAAGGTAAGGGAAGCTTTTGGTGGAAGGCTTCAATTCTTCGTTGGAGGTGCTGCCCTCCTTGACCTGGAACTGGCGAAATTCTTTTATGCCATTGGCATCCCCATGTTCCAGGGGTATGGATTAACCGAGGCGGCACCCATTATTTCAGGAAATTCACAGGAACATCATAAGCTGGGTTCATCCGGTAAGATTGTCCGGAATCTGGAAGTAAAAATATGTGATGATGATGGTAATGAAGTGGCCATCGGGGAAAAGGGAGAAATTGTAATACGGGGTGAAAATGTAATGCTGGGTTACTGGAAAAATGAGTACGCTACAGCGGATGCTTTAAAGGATGGATGGTTGTATACGGGGGATATGGCTTATGTGGACGGAGATAATTACCTCTATGTTCTGGGAAGATTTAAAAGCCTCTTAATTGCAGACGACGGGGAGAAATACAGTCCAGAGGGAATAGAGGAAGCATTTACTGAGTATGTCCCCTTCCTCGAACAATGCATGATGTATAATATGCAGAATCCATATTGCACAAACCTGGTTGTTCCCAATAAGGATGCTATGAAAAGATGGCTTACTGAGCAGAATATTGATCCGGCCACCAGGGAAGGAAAAGAAGCTGCGCTCAAAGAGCTGGGCAGGCAGATTTCGGAATTTAAATCTGGAGGCAAGTATCAGGATGAATTCCCTCAACGCTGGCTCCCTGCCGCCATTGGCATCCTACCTGAGCCATTCAGCCAGGAAAATCTCCAATTAAACAGCATGAATAAGTTGGTCCGTAATAAAGTTAATGAAACCTATCAGGCAGAACTTGAGTATATCTATACTCCGGATGCCAAGAATATTACTAATGATAAAAACATTACTGCCCTGGGTAATCTTTAATTCATGATGTATAAAAACCGGCCCATAAAAGCCCTCCTCAGGATTCTGGTCCCGGTATTGATCATCCTTACGGCCCTTCAGTATCCTATCATTCCTTTGTCTGCGCAGGAAGGTGAACCATTTATAAATCATTTCAGCCTTGCTGAGGTCCCAGGAAACAGAATCAGCTCAATCAGCCAGGACATGGAAAATACCATGGTGTTTTCCGGCAATACGGGAGTGATTTCCTTTGATTCAGAAGAATGGAACATCCATTCGGTTCCTAATATACCCAAAGCCGTCTCAACAGATTCTGTCCTCCCGCTTATCTATGTTGGTGGCAGGGGATTTTATGGTTATCTGCTCAAAACCGGCATGGGTACCTACGAGTATCACAACCTGGCAAAAGAGAATGAAATAACCGGAGATATAAACAGGATATACCAGACCAGCAAACATGTAATTTATTATGGCGAGGATCTGATTGTTTTGGCGCGGCGGAATGATTTATATAATCTGAAACAGTTCAGACCAGACACTGCCCATATTTTTTCCGGCCTCTTAATTTTCCGTGACAATGCTTATGTAAATATCCTGGGCAAGGGAATCTATGAACTGAGTTTTAGTGGCTGGACCCAGGTAGAGACCAGGATTGATTTTTCAGGATCTGAGATTCTGTTTGGTATTGAGTATGCCGACAGCAATGCTTTGATTGGACTTGATAATAATACCTTGTTCTGGTTTAACGGTGCCAATTTCAACAGGGTTGACCTGGAGGATCAGAATTACCTGGAAGAGAGTTTTATGAAAGATGCTGCCTGGCTGAACGAAAACATCTTTGCCATCTCTACAGTTCTGGGAGGATGTATGATCGTGGATGTGCTCACAGGTGAAACCAGGAATATTATTAATTATCAGACCGGACTTCCTGACGATGAGATATTTGCAATAGGCAAGGATAATAATCATGGATTATGGGTTTCTCACCAGTACGGATTAAGCCGGATCGATGTTCGACTCCCCATCCGTTCATACGAAAATTATCCCGGACTCGAAGGGAACCTGACGGCTGTAGCTTATCTCGACAGTACACTATATGTCAGCACCAATGAGGGGATTTTTTTCCTGGAAGAGAAAAAAGATTACCTGGAGGAGGAAATTATAGTTAAGGTTACCACCCCTGTTGCCCCGGCTAAAAGAGCAGAAAAGTCCAAAAAAGAAGCTTTTGCAGAGGTGGAGTCCCAGGTTCCTGAGGAGATCCAGGATGAGCAGGAAATCAGTCCAAAAGAACAAAGAAGACTTAAACGGGAAGCCAGGAAAGCTTCTAAAAACAAAGAAGAAGTCATAACCCTGGAAGACGATGGGACTGATTCCATTTCTGTGAAAAAGCCAAAAGGATTGAAAGCCCTGTTCCAGAAACGACCTGAAACTGTGGCAGCAGAAGATAAGGTACAGGAAGAAAAATTAAGCGTTCAGGATATTGAAGATATCCTTCAGCCAGCAGCCTACCGTACCCGGTATGTCAAACAAAAAATATATTCCCTTCAGTCCATTTCCCATGAGTTTACACGTCTTGGGGACTTTGAAGAAAAGGCAAAAGACCTGGTTCCGGTTGGGAGTCGCTTATTGATTTCCACCAATGGAGGTTTGTATGAGATAATCGGAAGGGAACTCAGGATTATTCGAGAGGACTGGTATATAAAAAGTATATTCCCCAGCAGGGATAGCTCCAGAATATATGTTATTACTGATGAATCAGCTTACCAGCTTGTCCTGAACGGAGAGCAATGGGAAACTAAGAGGGATTTTGCATACATAGGTGAAGAAATATTCTCGGTCTGCGAAGAGCAGGACAGCACAATATGGCTTGGATGTGATAATCGCAGCTACAGGATCACAGCCTTGAACAACGCGATCTCAGATGTAAAGTCCTTTGATTTTCATGAGGAATATTATGATCCGGTAACGATGAGGAATATTAATGATACGGTATATTTTTTCCTTAGCAGTGGAATTTATTATTTCATGGATGACAGCATTCATCAGACGGGGATCCTGGGGGGTAAAAACCTTTCGCGCATCCAGCTCTCCACCTGTGCTGTCGCCTGGGTGGAGACAGGGGGACGATGGATCAGTTTCAACAACCAGGAAAACTATAAGGTGGGTGTGGATTCCTATCTCAACCTATTCGGAGATATTGCGGACCTTTTCCTGGACCCTGAAGGCAATATCTGGGTGGTCTCTGAAAACTCATTTCTGCATAAGATTAACAGTACAAATGTTAATGAGTACAATCCCGGATTCGATCTTTTCCTGAACACAGTATATAACGACGAGAAAAATTACTCTCTGGATCAATTGCATTTTGATTATTATGATCGCTCCATAGAATTTAATATATCTGCCCCCTTTTATCTGAAAGATAATTCCACCAGTTACCAGTTTTATGCTGAGGGCATGTCCGATGGATGGTCGGATTGGTCAGGCTCAGGTGTACTGAGATTCCCTGTACTTCCTATGGGTAAATTCACCCTTCATGTCCGTGCAAAAAATGTCCTGAACCAGGTCACTGAAATATCCAGTATTCCCATACTTATCAAACCTCCCTGGTGGCTTAGCACACCCTTTCTGGTGACATCCGGAATTCTGCTTATCTCCCTTATCCTGTTGATCATCCGTTGGAGAGTCCGGAAACTAAGACGCGACAAGGCAGTTCTGGAAACAAAGGTGAAAGAACGAACTGCTGAGATACAAAGGCAGAAAGACGAAATTTCCGATCAGAAAAAGGAGATTATGGACAGTATCTATTATGCCCGCCGTATCCAGAAAGCCGTTTTACCCTCAGATAAGAAAATTGATGAAAGCCTTCCTGAGCATTTTATATACTATAAACCCAGGGATATAGTCAGCGGTGATTTTTACTGGATCTCGACCATGGAAAACAGGATTATATTTGCTGCTGTCGATTGCACCGGACATGGGGTTCCAGGAGCCTTCATGAGTATGCTGGGGGTAGCTTTTCTGAATGAGATTGTCAGCAGGAACAGGAGACCAAGCGCAGGGAGGATCCTGGACAACCTGAGGGCAAACGTAAAGGAGACTCTTTCCCAGGCAGAAGAAGGTGGAACAAAAGACGGAATGGATATTGCACTTTGCATCTATGATCCTTTCAAAATGACCCTTCAGTATGCCGGCGCACATAATCCCCTATATCTTATCAGAAATGGTGAATTCTCTGAATACAAAGCAGATACAATGCCTATTGGGATACATATTGTAGAAGAAAAGAATTTCAAAAACCATAATATCAAGGTCGAAAAGGGGGATTGCATCTATGTCTTTTCTGACGGGTTCCAGGATCAGTTCGGAGGACCTGCAGGAAAAAAATTCCTTTCCAGGTCCATGAAACAATTGTTTTGTGACATACACAAACACCCAATGCCTAAACAGAAAGAAATCATTGACGAGACCATGCAAAGGTGGATTAAAGGCCAGGAACAGATTGACGATATGATCATTTTGGGACTACGAATCTGATTTGGAATGATTCTAAATTATTATTAACTTTGCAGCCTGAATCCGCCCTCCATAACAATTCAATTGGAGTGTTTGGATTATACAGAAGAGGGGAGAGACCAGGCTCATGGAACTTCTAGCAACCATCCCTATTATGGGAAAAGGTGCTAATACCTGGCCCGAAGAGGGAATTATAATTTAAACGCTTATCATCTGCGACATGGAAAAACAAGACAAGGACCTTTCAATGGGTTCACCAAAAGCCGAATCAGTAAAGGAACACCCTATTTATCAGTCACTTAAAAACAATGTGCTGGTTATGGACGGGGCCATGGGTTCATTGATCCAGGAATACGGTCTTACCGAATCAGATTTTAGGGGTAGCAGGTTTACAAATTTTCCCCATGATCTGAAAGGAAATAATGACCTCCTATCTTTAACAATACCGGAAATTATCGAGGATATTCATGAAAAATACCTTGAAGCAGGGGCGGATATAATTGAAACTAATACCTTTAATTCGAACCGGTTTTCTCAGGCTGATTATCATCTGGAAAGCATTGTTTACGAGATAAATAGGGACTCTGCCATACTGGCCAGGCGAGCCGCAGATAAATATACAGCGAAGGATCCTTCATGGCCAAGATATGTGGCCGGGGCTATGGGCCCCACCAATAAGACTGCTTCCCTCTCCCCCGATGTAAATAATCCCGGTTTTCGGGCAGTCAGCTTTGATGACCTTGCTGCAGCCTATAAAGAACAGGCCAAAGGCTTGATAGATGGGGGATCTGATCTTCTCGCAGTCGAGACAATTTTTGACACCCTGAATGCAAAGGCTGCCATATTTGCCCTGGAAACTCTTTTCAGGGAGATTGGAAGGACAGTACCTGTGATTATTTCAGGTACCATTACCGATGCCAGCGGCAGAACCCTCTCAGGCCAAACCCTGGAAGCATTCATTCATTCAATCAGCCACCTTGATGTTTTGGCAGTTGGACTGAATTGCAGTCTTGGAGCGGTTGAAATGAGACCATACCTTGAAGAACTTTCGGGTAAAACGGATCATTATGTGAGCGTTTATCCTAACGCCGGACTCCCCAATCAGTTCGGGGAGTATGACCAGGGACCCGAAGAAATGGCCTCCTATCTAAAAGATTTTACAGATAATGGTTTTGTCAATATTATAGGTGGTTGCTGTGGTACAAGACCAGAGCATATTGAAGCGTTCAGAAATGTGGCAGATAATGCAGCAGGAAGGGTTCCCCCGCTAGTGGAAAGAGGACTCAAGCTCAGTGGTCTGGAAGCCCTTACCATATACCCTGGTAGTAATTTTATTAATATTGGTGAACGTACAAACGTCAGCGGTTCCAGAAAATTTGCCCGCCTTATCCGGGAAGAAAAATACGAGGAAGCTCTCAGCATCGCCCGTGACCAGGTCGAAGGTGGAGCCCAAATCATCGATGTGAATCTGGATGATGCCATGCTTGATACAGAGAAGGAAATGGTCAATTTCCTGAATCTTCTGATGTCAGAACCAGACATCGCGAAACTCCCCATAATGATAGATTCCAGTAAATGGACAGTCATTGAAGGGGGATTGAAATGTTTGCAAGGCAGGGCAATTGTGAATTCTATCAGCCTTAAGGAGGGAGAAGATGCCTTCAAAAAACAGGCTGGTAAAATCCGGAATTACGGTGCTGCTACCATTGTCATGGCTTTCGATGAAAAAGGCCAGGCAGCCGGATTTGAACGAAAAATAGAAATCTGTCAGCGGGCCTACAGGATATTGACCGAGGATGTGGGGTTTCCTCCTGAAGACATAATTTTTGATCCAAATATTCTCACGGTTGCTACCGGGATCGAGGAGCATAATAATTATGCGGTGGATTATATTCGTACTGTTCGCTGGATTAAGGAAAATCTTCCAATGGCAAGGGTTTCAGGCGGGATCAGCAATCTTTCATTTTCCTTCCGGGGAAATAACATGGTTCGCGAAGCCATGCATTCTGCTTTCCTGTATCATGCTATCCAGGCTGGATTGGATATGGGAATTGTAAATCCTGGAATGTTGCAGGTATATGATGAGATCCCGGATGATCTTCTGGAACTGGTAGAGGACGTAATTTTGAACCGAAGAGATGATGCAACCGACCGTCTGATAAAACATGCCGAAACCATTCAGCAAAAGGACGTCAAAGAAGTTAAAATTGATGAATGGAGGGAAACCTCTGTACAGGAAAGACTGAGACACGCCCTTGTAAAGGGAGTAGTTGACCATATTGAGGAGGATACCCTTGAAGCCAGGGGAGAATATAAAGCTGCTCTGGAGGTCATCGAAGGTCCACTGATGGATGGGATGAATGTCGTTGGAGATCTGTTTGGAGAAGGAAAAATGTTTCTCCCCCAGGTAGTGAAATCAGCCCGTGTCATGAAAAAAGCTGTAGCTGTTCTATTGCCCTTCATCGAGGAGGAGAAATTGATATCTGGTGACATCAGTACAGCAGGTAAGATCCTCATGGCCACGGTAAAAGGCGATGTTCACGACATTGGGAAGAACATAGTCGGTGTGGTCCTGGCCTGTAATAATTATGAGATCCAGGATCTGGGAGTAATGGTGCCGGCTGAGAAAATCATACAAACAGCCATTGAAGAGAAAGCAGATATCATTGGACTCAGCGGACTGATCACTCCGTCGCTTGAAGAGATGGTCCATATGGCCTCAGAAATGGAGAGAAATGGATTGGATATACCTCTGCTGATCGGGGGTGCCACAACATCCAAAATACATACTGCTGTAAAAATCGAACAGCATTATTCCAGCCCTGTAATACACGTTAAGGATGCATCAAGAAGTGTAACGGTAGCCTCCCAATTACTTTCCAAGACAAAAAAAACAGACTTCGTTGAACAGATCCGAAATGAATACAAGGAGCTGAGGGAAAACTATAAAAGTGCAGGCAGCCAGGTGGAATACCTCTCACTGGAAGATGCACGCAGAAACGCTCTGAAGATTGACTGGTCCAACTCCCCTTTCTACAAACCCGCTGAACTGGGAATACGGGTTTTTGATGATTTTCCCATTGGAGAAATCAGGGAGTACATCAGCTGGATATTCTTCTTTCTTGTTTGGCAGCTCAGGGGGAAGTGGCCTGATATCCTGGAAGATCCCAGGCAGGGTGAGGAAGCCAGGAAATTATATGATGATGCCCTGGGTATGCTGGACTGGGTAGAAGAAAATAAAATACTGAAAGCTCGCGGTGTCGTTGGCTTTTTCCCTGCCAATTCAGTTGGTGATGATATCGAAGTTTACTCAGATGAAAACCGTACCGAGGTACTGGCAACATTTAAAAACCTCAGATCACAGTCCAAAAAAGACAAAAAAGCCCCGAATCTTTGTCTTTCCGATTTTCTGGCACCCCGTGAAAGTGGAAAGATCGATTATCTTGGGGCCTTTGCTGTCACAGCCGGACTGGGAATTGAGGAACAAATAAAAAAGTTCCAGGAAGATCACGATGATTACAGCAGCATCATGCTAAAAGCCCTGGCAGATCGTCTCGCCGAGGCATTTACAGAATTGCTGCACGTCAAAGTGCGCCAGGAATTATGGGGATATAATCCACAAGAAAAATTAAACCTTGAAGATCTTATTCTGGAAAAATACCAGGGGATAAGACCTGCCCACGGATACCCAGCCTGCCCGGACCATTCTGAAAAAGAGACCCTGTTTAAGCTGCTGGAAGTCACCGAAAAAACAGGTATCTCATTGACAGAAAGTCATTCAATGTTTCCTGCCGCCTCGGTAAGCGGATTGATATTTGCAAATCCTGAATCCAGATACTTTTTCGTAGGAAAAATAGCTAAGGACCAGGCTGAGGATTATGCACAGCGCAAAGGAACAGACCTCAAGAATGTTGAAAAATGGCTGGCAAGTAACCTTAATTATAAATAACTTAGGCCATCTGGATTTCCTGGGAAATCTGATAACAAATCCCGATCCGTAATGAAAGTAATTGACCAGATTAAAAATGCAAAAGTATCCCTTTTTTCATTTGAATTACTACCACCCGTAAAAGGAAACAGTATAGAAAAGCTTTACAGAGCGATTGACCCATTGATAGAGTTCAATCCTATCAATATTAATATTACCTACCATCAGCATGAGGTAGCTTATAAAGCCATCAAAAAGAATTTAATTGAAAAGAAAATTGTCAGAAAGCGCCCGGGAACAGTTGCCATATCGGCGGCCATTAAACATAAGTATAATATCACGGTGGTACCCCATTTGATTTGCGGAGCATTCACCAGAGAAGAGACCGAAGATGCACTCATAGACCTTAATTACTTAGAAATCCATAACCTATTGGCTCTCAGAGGGGATCCCCCAAGAGGGGAGAAAAGGTTTATACCTGAGCCTGGCGGAAATGGACAGGCGGTTGATCTTGTAACTCAAATCGTAAATATGAACAAGGGAATTTACCTGGAGGATGAGCAGGTGAACACCAATCCTACAGATTTTTCTGTAGCAGTTGCAGGTTACCCGGAGAAGCATTTTGAGGCCCCGAATATGAAATCTGATTTGCAATACCTGAAAGAAAAAGTTGACGCCGGGGCAGATTATATCGTTACCCAAATGTTTTTCGACAATAAGAAGTATTTTGACTTTGTAGATCTATGCAGGGGCGAAGGGATAAAGGTTCCTATCATACCGGGAATCAAACCCATTACCTTCCTTAATGACCTTCATCTCCTCCCGCAGACATTTAGTATTGAGATGCCGGTGGAACTTGTTACGGAACTTAAAAAATGCAAAGATACCCAGGCTGCAAGGCAGGTAGGTATTGAATGGGGAATTGTACAGGCTAAAGAACTAAAAGCCAGAGATGTCCCGGTAATCCATTTCTATTCCCTGGGGCTCTCAGATAACGTCAGGGCAATTGCCAGAGAGGTGTTCTGATGCCTGTATCTGAAAGATATAATCCACAGATCAATCTAATAAGCAGGATCCTTATTGCCCTGCTTCTCATCCTTATAAGTTTCCGACCTCCCGATCTTGCATTTTCCATAGGCATTGACTCTCCATTGAGATGGGTGTTTAATTATTTGTTTGAAACCGGACTCGGCCAGGGTATCCATATTATTTTTCCTCATGGACCGCTGGTATTTTTCAGTTACCCCATGCATGCAAATCTACTTGTCGCATATATTGTAACCGGACTGCTTCAGTTTGGTATGATCTTCGGCCTGTTCGAACTTTGCAGGACATATAATAAAAAGGATGCACTTCTGCCCATTTTATTGTCCGTGGTCCTACTAAATCTTCTCGGCTTTCTCCTGTTGATACTGGTCAATATAATTATTCTCTATCTCAATTATTTTAACAACGAAAAGAATTACTATAAATATCTGGGACTTATCCTTACGGTTTTTGCATGCTATGTAAAAGCTTATGTGGCGACAATCTCTGTCGCAATAAGCGTTTCATTCCTTATATTGGAGTACAGCCGGAATAAAAACTGGATATCCCTGGCCAGGGATAGTGTTCTCTTTTTTGTCACACTATACCTGACCTGGTTCATAATGTATCAAACCCTTGAGGGGTTCTTCCACTATTTCATTGGTATGTTAAACCTTGCTTCTGACAATTCTGCTGCAGCGGCATATTACCCTGATAATAACTGGATGCTGATTATAATATTTCTGTTGTGCATCATACCCATACCATTCATTCAGAGAAACCGGGAAGGCAGGTACTTTGGCCTCTTGCTAACACTGAGCATTTTCCTGGCATGGAAACATGGTATGGCCAGAGAAGAAATTTATCATGTCAGAAATTTCTTCATATATGTTTTCATGCTAATGGCATTATTCCTGGTTTTCAACAAAAAGAACATCCTATTAAATTTTATCCTGATTTGCATTGGATTATCAACTTTTTATCTGAATATCAGCCGACTCCCCTCCTTCTTCCCATCTCATACTGAGTTTTTCGCTATAAATAACTTCTTCGAGTTCAGGGGTAATTTCACAGAAATCCAAAAATCAGCCGACTCAGAAACAAAAAGAAACCTCGCTTCAAACCGGCTTCCGGAAAATCTGCTTAAAGAGATCGGAAATTCATTGGTTGATGTCTATCCCTGGGATTATTCCATTATTCCGGCCAATGAATTGAACTGGACTCCAAGGCCGGTTATTCACAGCTACGCCTCATACACTCCGTGGCTGGATAAACAAAATGCAGATCATTTCAGCTCAGAGAATGCACCCCTGTTCATTGTATGGGATTTAAATAAGACAACAAGGGACTTAAACGGAGGTTCGGCTGAAAGTATTGACAACAGGTATTTATTGAATGATGAACCCAAAACCATGCTGAGTATGATCAGTAATTATCATGGGTATTATAAGGACAACTCATTCCTGGTTCTTAAAAAACGGGAGCAGTCCATTCCAGTCAAAATAAATCCTGAGGGTTCAGGCATAAGCCAATGGGATGAATGGATAGGATTACCTGAAATCAAAGGGGATCTGTTGAGGGCAAAAACGAAAATCAGGAACAACCTGCCCGGTAAAATAAAAAGCTTCCTGTACAAGGATGAGAGTTCACATGTATACCTGAAGCTGAGCGACGGTAATATTCTAAAATACAGGATTGTACCAAAAAACGCCAGGGATGGGATATGGCTAAATCCATTCCTGTTCGATCCTGTTTCAGGTAATTGGGGTCCTTCAGTGGACAGTATTATGTTTCGGAGTTCGAATATGAGATTCCATAAAAAGAAAATCAAGATTGAATGGGAGCTTACCGATTTTGAAGATGATTCTGATTCCAGTATTTATTCATTCTTCCAAATGGACAGTGTTTTTGAGGAATCTAATCTGATGAGTGATAAGCTAAGTTATGGGGGACTCAATAAAAACTGGCAAAACCTAAAATCACTGCGTTTCCTGCCGGACTCCCGTCATGAAGCTTTTAGCTATAAAATTGAGCCGGAGGAATATTCTCCAACCTTTACCATGCCCCTTGACAGCCTCTGGCCGGCTAGCATTCATATCAGATCCAGTTTATGGGCAAAGGCAGAGAAAGATAAACTACCCTATGTAATATCAATTGAAACAAAAGATGAAATATTGGAATACCATTCCATTAACCTTCGAGAACAGAATATTGATAATAGCAGCAGGAACCATATATTCAATGCCCTGGAATGTGACCTGTCAGTCCATCCACAGAAAACCCTGCTAAAAGTTTATCTTTTCAATGCTACCTCTAAAGATATCCTCATCGACAATTTCACTGTCAGCATTTCAACCACAGACTGATTCTTCTAAAAGATTCATTTGAAAGCCAGTCAGGCTACCGGAATTTCTTCAAGTGTCAATACCAGGTAATCCCAGAACTTCTTCACACTGGCAATATGAACCTTCTCGTCAGGAGAGTGAGGGAAACGAATAGTTGGACCGAAAGAAATCATATCCAGTCCGGGATAGGCATCCCCGATAATTCCACATTCGAGTCCGGCATGAATAACCTTTACCTCAGGTACCTTACCGAAATCCCTCTCGTAAACCTTTTTCATGCTTACCAGGATAGGAGAATCAACATCAGGTTTCCATCCGGGGTAACTCCCGCCAAGGGTGACCTCTGCTCCTGCCAGCTCCATCACTGATTTAATGGAATAAGCCAGGCTGTCCTTTGCAGTATCCACAGAACTCCTGATCAGGCAAAGAATATCAATGCTCCCGTTTCCGGTTTTCACAATGGCCAGGTTAGAGGAGCTCTCCACCACCCCTGGCATATCAGCACTCATACGAATCACCCCGTTGGGTGCACCATATACAATGCCAATCAGTTTATCCTGGACTGCTTTATCGATAATTCTTCCGGGAAGATCTGCCGGTTCAGCTGTAAAAGAGAGACTGGGTTCGACGCTGCCCAGTTCATTTTTGAAAGTGGATTCATACTCACTGACAGCAGACAGAAATCCATCCTTTTCTGAAGCTGGCACACAAACAACTGCAAAAGATTCGCGAGGGATGGCATTTCTCAGGCTTCCCCCTTCGAATTCAGCAAGCCTCATCCCAAATTTTTGAACGGCATCAGACATGAAGCGGCACAGAAGAAGGTTCGAGTTTCCCCTTCCCAGATTAATATCCAGTCCGGAATGCCCCCCTTTCAGTCCGGCGAGAGAAAGCCGGAATGCAACAGAACCATCCTCCACAGCTTCCTCAGAATAACTCAGCTTGCCACTGACATCTATTCCACCTGCACAACCTATGTATAATTCCCCTTCATCCTCCGAATCAAGATTCATTAGGATCTTCCCCTTAAGGATTCCATGCTGAAGTTCAAAGGCACCGGTCATTCCGGTTTCTTCATCAATGGTTAAAAGAGCTTCAACCGCACCATGCTTCAGTGTTGTATCCTGCATGACAGCAAGTGCAGCAGCCACTCCCATTCCATTGTCCGCTCCCAGGGTGGTTCCCTTTGCAGTCACCCATTCCCCATCAATGTAGGCTTCGATGGGATCCTTCTCAAAATCGTGATCGGTATCCGAGTTCTTCTGGGGCACCATATCTAAATGTCCTTGAAGGATGACTCCTATGCGGTTTTCATACCCCGGACTTGCGGGCTTCTTAATAATGATATTTCCAGCCGTATCAACGATGGTTTCAAGTCCCAGTTTTTCACCAAAAGCTTTTGCATACTCAGCAGCTTTTTCTTCCTTCTTTGAGGGCCTTGGGATTTGTGTTAACTCATAAAAGATCTCCCACATGGCAGCGGGATCAAGATTTTTTATTTCTGCGCTCATTTCTTTTTATTTTTTAATATTTGGCAATTCGAGTCCGTATCCTTTACGCTTGTCTTCTGCCTTTAACCAGAAAGAAGTAAGTAAGGCCAAAACTGTAAGAACAACAAAGATGGTCCAGGTTGACTGATAGTCATAGTTTACCATTTCTCCTGCATTTTTTGCCTCAGCAACTCCCGGATTAGTTTTATCCAGAACAATTCCAACCAACAAAGGAACTCCCCATAATCCAAAATTCTGGACCCAGAAAATCAAAGCGAATGCACTTCCCAATTGTTTTTCAGGAATAATTTTCGGAACAGAGGGCCACATCGCAGACGGTACTAATGAAAATGCAATACCCAGAAGTATAACATTAAAAAAGGCTGCTACCATACTGGTAACAAACGGTATGTAAAAAATAACATGTACAATAATCAGAAGAACAGCACCCAAGATCATTATAGAAGCACCTTTCCCTCTTTTATCGTATAGACTTCCAAAAACAGGGGTTAACAACATGGTACCAAGGGGTACTAAACTGGGAAAAACACCGGCCCACATTTCACTAACTCCAAATTTATTTACCATTAAGTCAGGTCCGTATTTATAAAAAGGGAATACGGTTGAATAGAAGAAGACACATAAAAAAGCAATTAGCCAAAAACCACGGTTTCCAATAATTACCATTATATCAGAAATTTTAAACTCATCATCACCGGATTTGTCTAATTCATCTGCGATTTGACTGTCCAATTTCTTATCCATGGTGTTGTAATACAGGAATCCAAATAAGCCCAGGATTAAAAAGCACACAACAATTAATATAGTAGTTGGCACATCGTATTTACTGGCAATTTTTGCCCCAAATGCGAGGGGTACAAACGATCCCATTCGGGCAATGGAAACCTGCATACCCATGGCTAAGGCCATTTCTCTTCCTTTAAACCATTTTACTACAGATTTTGAAACCGTTATACCTGCATATTCAACCCCAACTCCAAAGAGTGCAAATCCGAATCCGGCCCAGAAAACCTGTGTTGATAACTGCAAATTGAAAATTGAAATCATTTCTTCCGGACTTCCAATCAATCCCTTAAAGGCAGCATACTTAATAATTCCACCGGCAATCATTACTAAAACAGATGCGATGGTGCTAACCCGTATTCCAAACTTATCGAGGAAAATGCCGACAATTATCAGCATAAAAAGGAATACATTAAATACTCCATATGCACTTGTTATAAATCCATAATCCGTACTGTTCATTCCAAGGGAACGTTCCATAATAGGTTTCAAGGGAGAGATCACTTCTGTGAACGCGTATCCTGCAAACATGGTGAAGGACATTATAACCAGAGCAGTCCATCTTGCCTTTTTGGAATCCCTGAGAGTCTG
>JAUUZM010000283.1 GCA_030589965.1 Bacteroides sp. | reverse complement strand
GTATCGGATCAATATCTTCCATATCAATTTTGCCTTCTGCTTCCTTGAGAACCTGCAAGTTTGAATTAATTATTCTCATCATTTCCTTGTAGGATCGAGCAATTGAAGCAAGTCTATGCCCTATAACGCCGATTACTTCATGGGTTTCTGCGCAAATCAGGGGACTACCGGCATTGCCTTGCTTAATACTGCAATCAACCTGAATAGTATTAAACGCGTCGTTGTGTTTAAAGAGAGAGGAGATGATTCCGCTCTTGATGGAAAGATTGTCCTGTTCAAGCTGGTAACCCAGTATCGCAATGGGATGCCCGATGATAAAATTGATTTTTTTGCTGCACATCAGGGATGGAATGGACTTGAATGTCTGGTCCTTAATCTCAAAAATTACGAAACCCAATGAATGCTGCTCACCAATTTTTACTTTTCGGCTGAGAAACTCTTTAAAACTCATTCGGATACAACCAGTACTGGCTGCCTCTGACTCTGCAAATCTGAGTACGATTTCGGCAGGTTTGACGAATTTATCAATTACATCATCTGTAACAAGGTAATTCTTTACCTTGAATCCGGTAAAAGAGGTGATTTTAGTCCCTGCATTACTTAGAAAATCAATGGAGCACACAGATGATTTGCACTGGTCCCATACTTTCCTGTACATAATTGTTGAGATTATTAGTTATGCAGTGGTCAGGCACAAATATACAATCTTTCCTGAATTAATCACTTTCCATACCCGTTCTCACCCAATATGCTCTTTTCAGGCTTAGAAGGTTCATAGGATTGGAACCCAGTCCATTAAGCTCTATTGGAGTAAACCTTACTACCTGATCATAATAAAGTGGTACAATAGCTGCTTTCTCAATGATAATGCGGTCTAGCTCCTGATAAACAAGATATCTGGCTTCATCGTCCAGAATGTTCATCGCTTCTTCAAAAAGCTGGTCATAAAGGGGGTCAGAAAAATGAGTGTAATTGGGACCCGCCGGACTAAAATTTTTGCTATAAAACAGGGATAGATAATTTTCAGCATCAGGATAATCTGCAATCCAGGATCCCCTGAAAAACATAAGGTGTGAATTAGCCATCCGGTCTCTGAATGATGCACCTGTATTCACATCAATGTTCAGGATTATCCCGATCTCAGATAATTCATGTTGAATGTATTCACAAAGATCCTGGTAATCTGAAGTTGTAGTCAGTGTGATTTCAGGTAAGCCCTCTCCCCTGGGATAACCAGCATCAGCCAAAAGCTTTCTCGCATAATCAGGATTATAATTGTATCCAATAACCTTTTCCTGAGAAAATGAAGGCATGCCAAGGGGCACAAATCCGGAATTCGCAGCTGTTCCTATGTTATTTCGCATAAAGCGCATCATTTTCTTCCTGTCAAATCCGTAGTTAATGGCCAGGCGTATGTTTTTCTCATGCAAGGGACTTCCCTTGGATGCTTCCAGGTCCGGATCAAGTAAAAAACCGAGATATTCAGTATTCAGGTAAGGCTGGCCAAGCATCTTTATCCTATCTGAGTGCAGGGGATTGAGCTTCCCGCTTCGGGTGATCATCTCATCCTTGTATACAGCATGAATACCGGAAAGAAAATCAAGCCGGCCCATCATAAATTCCATGAATTCTGACTGCTTATCACGTGTAAAACTTATGTTAACTGCATCCAGGTATGGAAGCTGTATACCATCTTCGTCTCTTTCAAAGTAGTTCTCATTTTTAAGCAGAACCAACTTTTCTCCCTCTCTCCAGTATTGAAACCTGAAAGCACCTGTTCCGACAGGTTCCTTCCTGAAGTCCTCTCCTAAAAAGTCAAGCGCCTCCCTAGGTACTACACAGCAGTAAGGCATGGTAAGTATTCCGGGAAAAGCGGGAAAAGGTTTTGAGAGATAGATTCTAAGTACAGAATCTGACACAGCTTCAAATCCCTTACTGCTATTTAGGGCCTGTCTGTCCAGTCCATTAAATATCCAGGCACCTGGTGAAGCAATGTCCGGATCAATAATACGGTTCAGGCTGTAGACAAAATCGGAAGCCTTGACGGCCCTTCCCTTACCATCGGGAAAACAGGCATGGTTATGAAAGAATACATCGTTCCTGAGATAGAATGTATACACTTTTCCGTCCGGACTACATTCCCATGAATGGGCAATACAGGGCTGGACATCCAGGTCCTGGTCTAATTGCACAAGTCCGTTAAATACCTGGTTGACAGGCCAGATTATAGTCTGGTTACGGGCAAATGCCGGATCAAGAGTAGGAATACCCTTGGATTCATTATACCTGAATATATTTTTTGTTTCCTGTACATGAGAGGAACAGGAAGCTATAATAAGAGTTATTATAATAAAATAGAGGACCCGCTTCATGAGTTGCGGGTAAAGTTAAAACTTTAGCGTCATTCCAACCATAAAGTTAAATCCGGCCTGTGGGAAATATCCATCCATTTTATACTCGGTGCCCCCATAATAATATCTGTATACCCAGGCATTCGTTTCATACTTCTCATTCAGGATATTACTCAGCATCAGGCTGAAACCAATTTCCTTCATAAATCCGGGTTTTAACCTGTATTGGATTTGTATATCATTAACAAAATAGGGATCGAGAACCCTGGAATCAGAACCTGAATTATCAATGAATTGTTTCCCTACATACTTGGAAAGAAGTCCAATACTCAGTCCATCCAGAGGCTCATAGAAAATTTTACTAGCACTGATAACAGCGGGTGAGAAACTCAAATTGGATTCTCCCAGATCAGTAATTACCTGATCACCCCAGTTGTCCCAGTCATCAACATAATCAGTATAGTTTTGTATTATATTCTTACTCAGAGTAAGGTTAATATCCCATCGTACTTTTTCAACTGGTACAATGCCTGCAACCAGTTCAATTCCGGTCCGGTAGCTGTCTTTCACATTATTCATAATGGGGGCTCCCACATCATTAATTTCTCCTGTCAGGACCAGCTGGTTATTATAATCCATATAGAACAGGTTTGCCTCCAGCACAGCCTTAGTAAGATTTAGTCTGTAAGAAAGTTCATAATCCAGCATACTTTCATATGTCGGTAGTGGTTTTGTCGGATCTGCATCTACAAAATTACTGCGGTTGGGTTCCCTGTTACCCACAGCTATGGAAGCTGCCAGCCTTTGCTTACTGCTGATATCATAAGTTGCTCCCAGCTTTGGATTAACAAACTGGTACACATTCAATTGCGTAATATCCCTCAAATCGTCATCTATTCCTCTAATATAATGTTCTATGCTGCGGTACTGAAGATCACCAAAAAGGCTGATCTGTTTATGGATTCGGTAATTCAGTTTCAGAAACATATTCCAGTCCCTTTTCATTCCCGAATTCCTGTACCATTCATGGTTTATCTCAGAATCTCCTGCATACCTGGCCCATATTACTTTCCCGAAATGTAATCCCTCATAGCGATTCCAGCCCCCTCCCAGGAAAGCCTCCAGCTTTCTGTATTTATAATTCAATGATCCGGTCAGCCCATAAAAATCGTTATCCAGCCATTTCTGTCTGATCATATCACTTTCCCTGATCGTGTCACCACCCATTATAACATCGTTCATCTGGTAATCCCCAAGTGATTCATCCTGGCGGTATCCCTCGAAGTACCCTCTGCCATACGTATAATGCAGAGCCCCGTTAAAGGTGAATCTTCTGCCCAGTTCCCTTGAGTATAGCAACTGGTAATGGTCCTGCTGGTAATTATCCGTTTCATTATCATAATAGCTGGTATCCCCGGTAGAGGAGATGATCATTCCTGCTGGATTGAATGTCCTGTTGCTTGATAATAAATCAGAAGGTACCCCGTACCATGCCTGGTAAGTTTGTTCCTTTCCGGAAAAAACATTCAATTTCAGAAGACTATTTTCACCATACCATGCACCTGAAACAAAGAAAGATTTCAGGTCGGAAGAGGCCCTGTCGATGTATCCATCGGAACTTATCTTAGAAAGACGCATATCCAGTGTGAATTTTTTCGCCAGCATTCCCGTACCAACGGAAAGGGTGTTTTTCAATGTATTAAACGATCCATATGCAGTGTTGAACTCCCCGTAAGGGTCTGGATGCATGGTAAAAGTCTGAAAATTCATTGTAGCCCCGAATGCGGCTCCTCCATTGGCTGATGTACCAACTCCCCGTTGGATCTGGACATTATCAACCGAGCTTGCAAAATCAGGCATATTAATCCACCATACTCCATGAGATTCAGAATCATTGAGTGGAACCCCGTTCACGGTCACATTAATACGGTTCATATCAGTCCCACGAATCCTGAAACTTGTATAACCAATTCCGGTACCGGCATCGGATGATGTTACCATGGATGGCGTCATTCCCAGAAGGTAAGAAATATCCTGACCCATATTTCTCTCAGCCAATTCCTCTCCGGATACATTGGTATGGGCTATCGGAGAATTCTGACCGGCCCTGGTGGCAACTACAATTACCTCCTCTGCCATGACTGAAGTTGGACTCAAATTAAAATCAATGATTAATTCCCCCTCAAATTCAATTTCCTTTACTTCTGTTTGAAAT
>JAUUZM010000127.1 GCA_030589965.1 Bacteroides sp. | reverse complement strand
TTGCTGTCAGGAGACCAGTATAGAAAATACCTGTATCCCTCACCGAGTTTGCTTAGTTTCTCTTCCTCGCCGGATCCATCACCAGGGAGGAGATACAACTCATATTCTCCTGTACGGTCACTCCAATAGGCAACATGTTTCCCGTCAGGGGACCAGGATGGAAATCTTTCAGCAATACCTGAGGTCCTGGTTAGATTCCTGATATAACCATGTTCGGCGGGAACTGTAAATAGATCACCCCGGGCTTCAAAAATGGCCCGTTTTCCATCGGGTGCGATCTGCCAGTATTGGATGGTTTTAGAAACATCGGTAAGCCGAGGTTGTATGGTAGACAGATCTGTGGATATACGGATTTCCACCTGGACCGGATCCTCTGATTCAAGATTCATGCGGTAGAGTGATCCTCCGGCCTGAAAAACCATATCCTCCGGACCAATAGAGGGATAGTAAATGTCAAATTCCCTGAACTTAGTTACCTGCCGTGTAGATTCATCGTCCGTATTATAAACCCATATATTCTGCCGCTTAGCTGGTCCACGGTCAGAGAGAAAATATATTTTCTCCCCATGCCACATTGGATTAGCATCTGTAGCAGGGTGCACTGTTATTCTTTTTGAATCCAGGCTTTTAATATCGAATATCCAGATATCTGAAGCCATGCCTCCCTCATACCGTTTCCAGTTCAACATGGCTCCCCTTGAGGGAGTATAGGCCAGCTTACCCATATCCGGGGAAAGTGTACCATATTCTCCGTAGGGTACAGGCAATTTTTCTGCCAATCCCCCTTCGGCATGTATCTGATAAAACTGTGAATACCTCTGTCTGCCGCTTTCCCTGGAGGATGTGATCAGGAGGCTTTTATTATCCGGATACCAGTCCACCACCTTCTCCCGCATCGGATGATAAGTTATCCTCTCCGGAGAACCACCGCCTGAAGGAATGACATATACTTCAGCATTTCCATCATACTGTGCTGTATAGGCAATCCTTGATCCATCGGGTGAAAACTTTGGAGAGATTTCTTCCCCCGGGGGAGAGCTGAGGTTATGGGCAATTCCTCCTTCTTTGTCCACTACCCAGATATCGCCGGCATAAACAAAGGCAATTTCTGTTTGTGAAATATCAGGATGACGAAGCATCCTTGCATCCACCTGGGCTCTTGCCGGGTGGAATGTAAAAAGACAAGCTATTAATAGGCATAGGATTACGAGATTGTTTTTCATGTGATTTCTATATGGATGTTGAAGCTTAAATATAGTTATTATTGTCCGAAGGATTCTTATCTTTGTAAGCCTCAATACTATTCTTAAATTCATAAGATTATTGGTTTTTAAATACTTTCAAATAGAAGCATTATTGGCCTTTTTTGTGACGAATTGGCAATATTGAGCATTGTTTATTTAGAGATTGTTAAAAAAACCTCTGTTTAACTTTTGAATTATAAGGTAATATTAAATATATTTGTAGCGATGTTATATAAAATTGATACAGGGACAGAGTTCTCAGGGCTCACAGAGCGTATTCTTATAAAAGACAGCCTTATTATTAGAATGGTAATCCAGTAACAATAAATAGAAAATATAGGATGCCGTTCTCAGGTTAAGAGGGAACGGTTTTTTTTTGAATAATAATTTACAGGAAGCATCGGAGAGATATTATGAAATCCAGACCAGAACAAGAAGGCCTATACAGATCTGAATTTGAACACGATAATTGTGGAATAGGATTCGTAACCCATATTCGTGGAAGAAAGTCACATGAGATAATTAAAATGGGACTGGAAGTCCTTGAGAATATGACCCACCGTGGTGCTGAAGGGGCGGATAGCAAGACTGGCGACGGTGCAGGTATAATGATTCAGATACCCAGGGATTTCTATCTTATCCAGGGATATAATGTTCCTCCAGAGGGTGAATTTGGTACCGGGATATTATTCCTGCCTCAGGAAAAGATTCAGGAAGAGAAATGTCTGGAGATTTTTGAGCGTATTATGATGGAAGAGGGCATTTCCATAATTGACTACCGGGAGGTTCCTGTGGATAACAGTAAAATTGGTGATACTGCCAGGGAAGCTGAACCATCAATGAAACAGGCTTTACTGGAAGCTGATCTGGAGCAATTGGAATTTGAGCGTAAGTTATATGTGGCCAGGAAGCGTGTGGAAAATGCCATCCGTGAAACGGATTTATCCCAGAAGAATGTATTTTATATTTCAAGCTTATCAACCAGGGTGCTGATTTACAAGGGGATGCTGACTTCAGAACAACTGGGGGAATATTATCTCGATCTCAGGGATGTGAGGCTTACTTCTGCCATTGCCCTTGTACATTCAAGATTTTCAACCAATACCTTTCCTTCATGGGACCTGGCTCAGCCATTCAGGCTTCTGGCTCATAATGGTGAAATCAATACCATCAAGGGGAACCGTTCCTGGATGAAGGCCAGGGAATCTGTAATACAGTCTCATTACCTGGACGATGATCTAAGTAAAATCTTTCCGGTGATAGAACCTGATAAATCTGATTCTGCCAGCCTGGACAATGTTTTGGAATTCATGTACCTCACAGGGAAGTCACTGGAACATGCAGTGTCAATCCTGGTACCTGAATCTTGGAATACGAAAAATCCAATTTCGGAAGATCTACGCTCCTTTTATGAGTACCATTCCACATTCATTGAACCCTGGGACGGTCCGGCTTCACTGATATTCTCAGATGGAAGGTTTATAGGGGGTACCTTGGATAGAAACGGTCTTCGACCATCAAGGTATATTATCACAGATACAGATATTGTGGTGATGGGTTCAGAGGTAGGCGTAAAATATTTTCCTCCACAGGAGATCGTAGAAAAAGGCAGGCTCAAACCCGGGAAAATGATGCTTATAGATACCAAGGAAGGTAAAATCCATTATGATCCTGAACTTAAATCCGGACTGGCTGCCCATAATCCTTATCGTAAGTGGCTTTCTGAGAATCGTGTGAATCTGACTGATATTGAAGTTGGCAGGCAGGTATCACCGGATTTGGGAGCGGAATATAAATGCTATCTGAATACTTTTGGCTTCGCAAAGGAGGATATTGAGTTTATTATTTCAGGAATGGCCGAAAAAGGGCATGAACCTGTTGGAAGTATGGGCAATGATACCCCCCTTGCTGTTCTTTCTGATAAACCTTACCGTCTGTTCAATTATTTCCGGCAATTGTTTGCACAGGTTACCAATCCGGCTATCGACCCTATTCGGGAAGAGTTGGTTATGAGTCTTACAGGTTATATTGGTTCCTTCCAGGATAACCTTTTACATGAGGGGCCTGAGCACAGTAAAATGATCAAGCTTCATAGTCCGATTGTCAACAATACCTATTTCCAGGTAATTGCAAACCTTAGATATAAGGGTTTCTCATCTACTACTATACCCTTGCATTTTCGGGCAAACGGCAAGACCGGGGAACTTTCCAGGGCAGTTGAAAAAATCTGCCTTGAGGCCGAGAAAGCTGTGGACGAAGGGAAAAATTACATCATCCTTACGGACAGGAACTTCACGAAGGATATGGCGCCCGTGCCTTCATTGTTGGCCGTATCTGCTGTACATCATCACCTGATAGACAAGCGTAAGCGAATGCAGATTGACATCGTTCTGGAGACGGGAGAGGCCAGGGAAGTCCATCATTTTGCACTACTATTCGGATTTGGGGCATCTGTGATCAATCCATATATGGCATTTGCTGTTATTGAGAGGCTTGTAAAGGAACAGGCAATTCAGGTGGATTACCAGCGTGCTGAGGAAAATTATATTAAGGCCATCAATAAGGGGCTTTTGAAAATCCTTTCAAAAATGGGGATTTCCACACTCAGGTCTTATCGTTCTGCCCAGATTTTTGAAGCCGTTGGCCTCAGCCAGGAATTGGTGGATAAATATTTCGAAGGCACGGTAAGCCGGATTGAAGGACTGGGGATTGAGGAGATTGCGAAGGAAGCTATTCTGTCTCATACAAATGCTTTCACTGATGCCTGTGAGGACAAACAGATACAGAGTGCCGGAACTTACCATTACAGGGTCAGGGGAGAACAACATGCCTGGAATCCTGAAACCCTTACCAATTTACAGTGGGCAGCCAGGACGAATGATTATGAACGATATAAAGTATTTTCTGCTGCCGTTGATGAATACAATCAGAAACCGAATTTCCTGCGTGGATTTTTCCGACTGAAAAAAAATCCTGTTAAATTGAAAGATGTTGAGCCCGTTGAATCCATTTTTAAAGGGTTCGTAACCGGTGCGATGTCCTATGGTTCCATTTCCAGGGAGGCCCATGAAGCTCTTGCAGAGGCTATGAACAGGATAGGAGGGAGAAGCAATACCGGTGAGGGAGGAGAGGATCCTTCCAGATTTGAGCCTGGTCCCGATGGAAGAAACGTGAGGAGTTCCATTAAACAGATTGCCTCCGGAAGATTTGGAGTGACCAATCATTACCTGGTAAATGCAGATGAAATACAGATAAAGGTTGCCCAGGGTGCCAAGCCTGGTGAAGGGGGACAGTTACCCGGACATAAGGTGGATAAAATCATTGCTAAAACCCGATATTCTATACCCGGTATCACACTTATTTCACCACCACCACATCATGATATTTATTCCATTGAGGATCTGGCCCAACTGATCTTTGATCTCAAAAATGTTAATCCCAAAGCTAAAGTAAGTGTTAAGCTTGTTTCAGCTTCAGGAGTAGGAACTATTGCTGCCGGTGTAGCCAAGGCAGGGGCTGATATAATAACCATCTCCGGTTCAGAAGGAGGCACAGGTGCAAGTCCATCGAGCTCCATCAAGCACGCCGGACTGCCGGTTGAGATTGGTTTATCAGAAACCCAGCAGACTCTGGTAATGAATAATCTCAGACGTAATGTGGTTATCCAGACAGACGGACAGATGAAGACCGGACTTGATATTATCCTTTCTGGGATCATGGGGGCTGAAGAATTTGGATTCTCCACCGGAGCCCTTATTACACTGGGTTGTATTATGATGCGCAAATGCCATCTGAATACCTGTCCGGTTGGGATCGCCACCCAGGACGAGAAACTTAGAAAGAAATATACAGGGAAGGCTGATTACCTGGTGAACTATTTCACATTTATGGCCATGGAGGTAAGGGAATATCTGGCAGAACTCGGCTTTACCCGTTTTGATGATCTGGTTGGAAGGGTAGACCTTCTCGATATTAAGGAACCGAAAGACCATTGGAAGGCATCCACGGTTGATGTTTCACCCCTTCTACATCTGCCGGAGGAAGCGAAAAAATTTGAAAGAAGGTTTTTCAGTACCAAAAGGGAACTTCCTGGTGAGGTACTGGACCTGAAATTAATTGAGGATTCTGCCCTGGCATTGGAGGAGGGAAAGAAGGTCGTGATTAATTCAGAGATTAAGAATACAGACCGGGCCACAGGAGCTATGCTTTCCGGAAAGATATCTACTCTCTATGGACTGGAGGGCTTGCCTGAGGATACCATAAATGTTGGCTTTAAAGGGTCGGCTGGACAAAGTTTTGGAGCTTTTTTAACCAGGGGTGTAACTTTTCGACTGGAAGGGGATGCCAATGATTATCTGGGTAAGGGCTTATCCGGAGGAAAAATTATTGTGGTTGCTCCTAAGGGAACAAGGTTCAATCCCGAGGAAAATGTAATAATTGGCAATACTGTACTGTATGGAGCTACTGCCGGAGAAGTTTATGTGAACGGGAATGCCGGGGAGAGGTTTTGCGTAAGGAATTCCGGTGCCATTGCAGTCGTCGAAGGAAGCGGTGACCATTGCTGTGAATATATGACCGGGGGCAGAACTGTTGTTCTTGGTAAAACAGGAAGAAATTTTGCTGCAGGAATGAGTGGTGGAATTGCTTATGTGCTGGACCAGGATAGAAATTTTGATTATTACTGCAACATGGGAATGGTTGAGATTTCACTGGTCGAAGATTTAAATGATATCCGTGAACTTAAAGGTCTGATCGAGAAACATTACCAGTATACTGCCAGCGGACATGCCAAGAATATACTGGATAACTGGGATAAATTCCTTCCTAATTTTATTAAGGTCATACCTTATGAGTATAAGAGAGTGCTCGAAGAAGAGAAGCTTGAAGCATTGAAAAGAAAGATTGAGGAAGTGGAGACAGATGTTGAGAACCAGGATGGTGGAAGCATAGGTATATTTTAATTGGATAAGGAAAAAAAATAATAGTGATGGCTGACCCGAGGGGATTTTTAAAAATTGACAGGAAAGAAGCTGGAAATCGCACGATCCAGGACCGTGTGCATGATTTTGGAGAGGTAGAACAAACCCTGAATACAGAAGATCGAAAGCTACAGGCTTCACGTTGCATGGATTGTGGAATCCCGTTTTGCCATTGGGCCTGTCCGGTGATTAACATCATTCCTGAATGGAATGATCTTCTTCATCGTGGGGATTTAAAAAAAGCAATTGACGTATTACAAAGCACCAATAATTTTCCTGAGTTCACCGGTAGAATTTGTCCGGCACCATGCGAAGATGCATGCACCTTAGCCATTGATAATTCCCCGGTTACCATTCGGGAGAATGAGGCTGCAATTACTGAGATAGCTTTCCGGGAAGGTTATATTAAAGCTAATCCTCCAATTAGGCGTACTGGCAAAAAAGTTGCGGTTATTGGCTCGGGTCCGGCTGGACTTGCATGTGCTGACCAGCTGAATAAAGCAGGACACCAGGTAGTAATTTTTGAAAAGGAAGATGCGGCAGGCGGACTTCTCAGATATGGTATACCCGATTTTAAGCTGAACAAGGACCTTGTTGACAGGAGGCTGAATGTGCTACTGGATGAAGGGATCGAGATTCAGACTTGCATGGAAGTCGGGAACAATTTGGATATTAAGGAATTAGTGGAAGAATATGATGCCATTTGCATTGCAATTGGAGCGGAACATCCACGTGATCTTTCAATCAAGGGAAGAGATCTGGACGGAATTCATTATGCAATGGATTACCTGAGGCAGTCGAATAAAATCAACAGGGGACAAGATATACCCTATGATTATCTCATTAATGCCAAGGATAAGAATGTTGTCGTACTCGGTGGGGGAGATACCGGCTCCGATTGTGTAGGAACTGCCATTCGGCAGGGAGCAAAATCAGTAACTCAGATTGAGATACTGCCCAAACCTCAGGAAATTGAAGGGAAAGCCAATCCTGCATGGCCATATACACCGAAAAAACTTAAAACTTCCTCTTCTCATGAGGAAGGATGTGAACGTAGATGGAGTCTCTCAACCCGTAAGTTTAAAGGAGAAATGCAACATGTAACCGGACTTGAGGTAGTAGAGGTTCAGTGGGCCAGGGACGATCAGGGAAAATTCAAAATGGTGGAAGTGGCCGGTACTGTTGAGAACCTGGAGGCTGACCTGGTACTTCTGTCTTTAGGATTCGTTCATCCTGTTCAGGAAGGAATCATCAATGACCTTAAATTGAAGGTTAATGCAAGGAAAAACATTAGCACCAATAGTAAATTTCTCACCAGCAACGAAAAAGTATTCGCTGCCGGAGATGCCAGAAACGGTGCCACTCTGGTTGTTACTGCCATCTATTCAGGCCGGGAAGCAGCTGCATCCATTATCGATTACCTGGGTGAGTCCCGGGAGAAAAAGTAAAAAAGATGATTAGAATATGGACTGTATTGATATAATTACTATTTTTTGTATTTAAAAACCAATAACTATGAGTAAGCAATTTAAAGTTTTTCTGTCCGAAAAAGACATGCCAAAACAGTGGTATAACCTGGCAGCTGATCTGCCAACGGCACCACAACCACCTCTGGGGCCTGATGGCAATCCTATATCCCCGGATATGCTGGCACCGGTATTTCCTATGAACCTGATTGAGCAGGAAGTAAGCCAGGAACGGTGGATAGATATTCCAGAACCCGTATTGGAGCTATTGTACCGTTGGAGACCTACTCCTTTGCACAGGGCATACCATCTTGAAAAAGCCCTGGGTACACCGGCCAAGATTTATTATAAGAATGAATCCGTTTCTCCTTGCGGAAGTCATAAGCCTAATACCGCTGTGGCCCAGGCCTGGTATAATAAGGAATTCGGTATAAAAAAACTTACTACTGAGACAGGAGCTGGTCAGTGGGGATCAGCCCTTGCATTTGCCTGTTCACTAATGGGATTAGAATGTGAGGTAT
>JAUUZM010000057.1 GCA_030589965.1 Bacteroides sp. | reverse complement strand
GTCGACCTACCCCCCGGCATCGGGCGAGCAGCCCTTAACAGCCGGTATACATGGTCTTTCAGCCCAGGAGGCGGGCGGCAACCGGTGTCGCCACCGGAACCGGTGAGCTCTTACCTCACCTTCTCACCCTTACCCTTCACCGGTAAACCGGCTCGTGGCGGTTATTTTCTTCCCCGCTGTCTATGCCCTCACAAACATCTCCCTCACGGAAGTCTGGTGCTCTTTGCTGCCCGGACTTTCCTCTCCCGGAACCTCGTAAACGTAGTTCCGGGAACGATAGAACGTCCTGCTGGATTACTGCAAAATTACGAAATTTTATAAAACTATTAACTTTGGAAACTTAATGAAGAAGGATTCAATCAATATAGCCGAGTACACCTACCCTCTTCCGGATGAGAAAATTGCAAAATATCCTTTGCAGTCCAGAGACAGCTCCAAACTATTAGTCTACAACCAGGGAGTTATAACAGAGCATACTTTCAGTCATATCCCTGACCTCATTGATGAGGATACCCTCCTGGTATTCAATGATACCAGGGTAGTTCAGGCCAGGCTGAAGTTCGATAAGGAGACCGGGTCAAAGATTGAAGTCTTCTGTTTGGAGCCTCATGAGCCGGCGGATTATAACCTGGCTTTTCAATCGAGAACCGAATCTGTCTGGAAATGCCTGGTAGGTAATGCAAATAAATGGAAAGATGATCCCATTTATTTGAACATTGATACAGGAAGTAAAAGATTAAGGCTTGAGGCCAGGAAAACAGGTAGGGTAAAGGATGCTTTCCTGGTCCACTTTAGCTGGGAAGGGGAAGAATTCAGTTTCGGTGAAATCCTGGAGGAAGCAGGAAAAACACCTATCCCTCCTTACCTGGACAGGGAAGCAGAAGTCAGTGACAAAATTACTTACCAGACGGTTTACTCGAAAATTGATGGCTCTGTTGCAGCACCTACAGCCGGACTGCATTTTACCGGGCCTCTGCTTGAGGAAATAGCAAACAGGAACGTCCGCATACTAAACCTTACCCTGCATGTGGGAGCAGGAACTTTCCAACCGGTATCCGCCAAAAAGCTGGAGGACCACCCCATGCATGCAGAGCATTTTTTTATCCACAGGAGTTCACTGGAAGTGTTGCTTAATAATACCGGGAAGATCATGGCTGTGGGGACCACCAGTACCAGAATCCTGGAATCCCTGTACTGGCTTGGTGTCAGAATTGAATCTATGAGTGAGTCCATTGAAAAAACCTTATTCCTGGATCAGTGGGAAGCTTATAAACTCCCACTTATTGACAAGAGAAAGAGTATGGAGAACCTGATTCGGTATATGGATAGGATTGGACTGGAATCAGTGGAGGGGATGACACGCCTGATGATCCTGCCCGGATACAGATTTAATATGGTTGATCGTCTGCTTACCAATTATCATCAACCCAACAGCACCCTGCTATTGCTGGTGTCGGCATTCATTGGAGAGGACTGGAGAAAAGTCTATGAGTATGCTTTGAATAATGAATTTCGCTTCCTTAGTTATGGGGACAGCTCTCTTCTTATTCCTTCAATACAGCCTCATCAATAAGTTCCAGTGTATCAGGATTAATGACCTTTATGGATACTTTCTTTCCTTCAACATTGACCAGTACCAGTGCATTCCGGGTAGTAAAACCCTGAACATGCTCTGACCATGGTGTCTCTTCCTGCGCATAATAAGGAGCCCCGGCTGCCCCGTTATTAATTTGCCATATAGTTCGACCCAGGGTGATTTTTGGAGGGAAATAGGGTTCTGGATACCTTTGCATTTCTTCGGAGATCCTGACCCGGTTATAATTATGCTCATCTCCTGTCATCAGGGCCACTACCTTGCTGCTGCTATTGACTACCAGGTCCAGAAATTCATCCCTTCGCTCAATAATCCCTTTTTGAACAGGTCTGCCTGCTACATAGGGCCGCCAGTCATTCTTCCCTCCATACCACATATCGTCTTTTACATGTCCCCCGTTCGGGAAAGCCGGTGTATGCATAGTAACAAAAACATGATCTATATTGGAATCTTCTTCAAACATTGCCAGTGTTTCCTTCAGCCATTTTAACTGATTGTCCATGATATAGCCATGCAGGTTACCGCTGGAAAAACGAATAAAGGTAGCCGTTGAATTATACCAGTAATCTGAATTCAGAACGATCATACCAATATTATCATAGGTATAGTAATACACGGATTCCTTGTAGGATGGAAAATCTATACTTTCCGGATTGGGATCATACTTTGAACCGTCCTCACTTTCGGGTCCGTTTTCAGGCAAAACAAAATTTTCCCTGTAAGCAGCCTCCATGGAATGCGTCTCGAAGGGGAATTGGTCTATCTTCATTCTGTACGGTACATTTTCAACAGTATCCCTGAACATGAATTCCAGGGCTTCATGGTTTCCAATCCCAACATAAAGAGGAATATGATGCCAGTAAGGTTCAACAGCTCTTTTCCAGTTTGCGTATTGCAACTCCATTGATTTTTTATCTGTATCGTAACCGGTAATCAGGTCGCCGGTAAACTGGAAGAAACGAGCCTCCTGCTGAATTGTGAGTGCCATGATCTTCTTCATTATGTAGGCGTTTACTCCAAAGATATTGCGTTCTCCCCCTCCCTGTCCGTCACGTGAATCACTGGCGTAGGCAAAGGTAAAGGGAGTCCTGCTTCCCGGCAAAGGAGCGGTATGAAAGCTGTAGGTTCCTGATAATGTCACACCCTCCAGGGTATAACTGTAATCCATATCGGGATTGAGTCCGATGATTTTAATATTGTGTTCCCTTCCTCTGCCACGTTCGCTGAATTTTTGATCCCCGACCAGTACGGAAGATTTACAGCTCACATTGGTTTTAAAACTTATGGTTACCCTGTCAGGTCCAAGCAGGTTTACAAACGGTCCCTCTAAGAGAGTAATCCCGGTTTCAAAAGGCCCTTTCCCTTCAAAGGCTACCTTTCCGTCATAAAGAAATTCTCCGTACTGGGAAATCACCCTGTATCCCAGAACTCCTTTACCTGTTTCCTCCCAGTCTATCATATCATACCTGCCTGAAAGGCCTTGTTGTATGTTAACTTCAGCCTGCCCATGCATGATTAATTCAAAGTCCCTGAAATAAACCGGATACGGATATGCACCATCAGCCTGGTGAATAAAACCGTAATATAAAAATCCGGTAAATTCAGGATCCATGAAGTTGAATCTAATTCCTGTTTCAGTCCCGGTAGGATCACCCATTATCCTGTCAAGGGTAAACCTGGCAGGATAATCAACCTTATATGCTTTATTGCCCTGCCACTCCAGGTAGAGACGACCGTCTTTTGCACGGTGAATATTGCTATAGACCTCTGGAATGTTTTTTTGGGCGAAACAGCCAGAAAACAAAACAAGGGATAGCAGAATTGAGATTATTTTGTGGTTCTTCATCTTATTAAATTTAGACCTGATTTTTTAAGACAATACATTTCTTATCAGGGAAGCAAAATTCATCACATCTTCTTCTGTTGTATCGAATGAACACATCCATCTTACTTCTCCGCTTGCTTCATTCCAGACATAAAAAAAGTATTCCTTTTGAAGACCAGGAATTATGTCTTTTGGTAGAATTGCAAAAACGGCATTTGACTGCACAGGCTGGGTTATTTTCACCTTGTCAATACCTCCAACTTCACGGGCCAAAATTCCGGCCATACGGTTTGCATGACTGGCATTCTTCAACCAAATTTCTTCATCCAGGAAGCGTTCAAACTGAACTGATATATATCTCATTTTGGAGGCAAGCTGCATTCCCTGCTTCCTGAGATATTTAAAATCTTCTGCCAAACTGGTATTGAAAAAAATTATGGCTTCTCCGTACATCAAACCGTTCTTGGTACCTCCAAAAGAAAGTACATCCACGCCGGCATCCCTGGTAAATTCTTTAAATCCCGTTTTAAGAAAAGCTGCTGCATTACTGATGCGGGCACCATCCATATGAAGATACATATTATGGCTGTGGGCATAATCAGCAATCTCCCGTATCTCATTGATACTGTAGACTGTACCCATTTCGGCGGACTGAGTAATGGAAATAACCCGAGGCTGCGAATGGTGCTCGAATCCAATTCCGTATACATACTTCGCGATTCCCTCTACAGTCAGTTTTCCATCTGAAGTCTCAACAGAGAGAAGTTTGCAACCCGTCCATCTTTCAGGAGCCCCACACTCATCTTCATGAATGTGAGAAGTCTCTGCACAGATGATGGAATGATAGGGTTTTGTCAATGCATCCAGTCCAAGAACATTGGCAGCCGTTCCTATGAAAACGAAATAAGGATCCACGTCCTCACCAAAAACATTTCGGATTTTTTTTACAGCTGAAGCAGTATAAGGATCATCTCCATATGCAATGGTATGACCTTCGTTTGCAGCGTTGATCACCTTCATAATTTCCGGATGAACACCTGCATTATTATCACTCGCAAAACCTCTCTTATTCATGGATGAAATTTACATTGAAATTATCAATTATTAATCAAACTTAAAACAACTCATCGTATTTTGTCCACATGAAATCTCCAAGCTCCCATGCCTTATCAACAACCTTTATTCCCCAATCATTGGAATACCCCGTGAGGTACTCAATAGTTTTTTTCGGATTGTTCTTTTTATACATGGCCAGTGCTTCCTCTTCCACCCTTTTTTGGTTCTCCAGTAATTCCTTCTGCCAGGGGACCCAAACAGCATCCAGGTCATGTCTCATATCACCCCATCTTTGGGCAGCAAGAGTACCCAGGCGGTTGAAAGCCCACCATGCTGATTTGCTTGTATATCCATTAGGTCTTCCAGGAGTCTTGTAAGAATCCGGCAAGTCAGTTACTGAACAATAAACTGGAATGTAAATGGATGATGCAACATTATCCATCGCCAACCATACCACGCCCCCGATCTCATCAGGCAGCCAGTCGCGGGACTGTATTATTGTTGCATACATGGTATACCAGCGTGCTATGGTCCTTTCCCCTCTCCAACCCCAGCCACCATTGATCCTGAAAACCTTATTCATATCATAAGGCATGAAGGGATTGGCAAGAGCTGAGATCACCTGCCGGCCACTGTCATCTGCAACAGTTATATCCTTGACAAAATTAAAATCTGTGCCTTCATAGTAATCCTTGAACATATCAATGATTTTTTCCATACTGACCTTCTCATCAACTTTCACAGAAAAGGGATAGTTTTCAGCATTCGGATCCAATTTTAAAGAAGGAGCCGCCAGGTCAAGCACTCTCCACTCACGCCTTCGGCCTGCCAGAGAAGTCCTGCTTTCCGGGGCATAAGCGTAGGCAAACCGAAAAGGGCCATCACTTTCCTCCCACCAGCCATTATCCCTGGCTACTTCATATATATTGTCTGATGCCATGAAATGATCCATGTCCTCCAGGTCAATTTCCAGGATCCTGCTGGCATTCGCATTCACAGAAATATGATCATCCGGAACACGCTGTGCTACCCAGACTGCACCGGTCTTGCCTTTTCCTGCACCGACAATTTCCAGGTGCCAGACCTCCTTTGTATCTGAAACCGTCAGGCATTCCCCATAATCATTCCAGCCATATTCCCCCAGAAGTTCACCTGACATCTTTATTGCTTCCCTGGCAGTCTTGCAACGCTCAAGCATGAGTTGACAAAGTCGCTGACAATCTATGAGTCCATCCTCCGAAAAAAGTTCCTCTCTTCCCCCAAAAGTTGATTCCCCAATACCAAGCTGAAACTCATTCATGCATGGATAAGCCGTATTAATAAAACCATGTGTTTCGATAAGCTGTGGGATACTTCCAATCTCCCGGTGAATATATGCAGGCATTACCAGTGAATCATAAGGCATTCGCTTATACATCTTAGCCCTGGCCCCTGCGGGGTGCTTCTGAGCAGGTGAAATATCCATCCAGGACCTGGTGCGATGGCTGTCATCGGTATGTGAAGTGATAACAGAACCATCAACAGTGGCGAGTTTCCCAAGCGTGATGCTGGTGCATCCATCCGGAAAACCACCCTCCCAATCAGGGATTTCCTGTGCCGTAGCAATGGGCAAGATTAAAAATGAACAAAGCGAAATTATCAGATTTTTAAAAGTGAGATCTTTCATATATGGGGATTTTTAAGTATTTTACATCTTTATTCCCTTAAAACTATGCTAATATAACATTGTTCAAGCTTCTTTGAACAATGAAAAGATCATAAATATTAGTCACTTCTAAACCCATGAATAAGGATATACTGCATACCAAACAAATGCTCGTCAAACTATGCAGAGACACTCAGATGAGGATGGTTGAAAGTGCCAAAATGGCTATGAAGGAAGCACAACTGGCCGTAAATGAATATGGTCCCAATAAGGACCGTTATGACTCCTTCCGTGACCAGTTGATCGGCAGAAGGGATATGTTTGCAAATCAGTACCAGAAGGCCCTGTCAGATTTAAATGTTCTGGAAAGGATAAAATGCGACGAACTGAAAGACAAGGTGGAATTTGGTGCAATAATAATCTCAGATGTCTCCAAATTTATTATTGCCATTAGTTCGGGGAAAATCGAACATGACGGGGATACCTTTTATGCTATTTCTCCGGCTGTACCATTATACAAAGTAATGGAAGGATTGAAGGCCGGGGACAGCTTTGAATTCAATGGTAAGAAGCAGATTATTAAGGAATTGTTTTGAATGAAGACGGATAAAAGGACGGGCCGCTACGAACGAATTTACAAGCAACTCAACGACCTGCTGAGAGCTACAGAAAATCCCGCATCAAGAATGGCAACCATTGCAGCCGTCCTCCACCATAAAATGGATGGTTTTTTCTGGACCGGTTTTTATCTGCTCAAAGAGGGGGAATTGCTTGTCGGTCCATATCAGGGACCGGTAGCCTGTCAGGTACTGGAAAAAAACACAGGGGTTTGCTGGGCCGCCGTGAATAAGAAGCAATCCATAATCGTACCCGATGTTGAACAGTTTCCCGGTCATATTGCATGTGACTCCAGATCGAGGTCAGAAATTGTTGTACCAATCAGAAATACCAAGGGCGAAGTAATTGGGGTTCTTGATGTGGACAGTAAGGACCTTAATCAATTTGAGGATGTGGATGCAGAGGGACTCGAAAAGATTGTGGGACTGATTTAACCTATCTCCCTTATCAGTAAATTTATTTTTTCGACGTTATAAGGTTTTGTCAACAGCTGATCAAATCCTACATCCTTGAAATCCTCAAAAAACAGTTCAGGATTATGCGCGGTAAGAGCTACCACATAAGTTCTGTTTTTGGGATAAGATAGTTTCTCCCTTATATGCCTTGTTGTTTCCAGTCCGTTCATTACAGGCATCTCAATATCCATCAGGACCAGGTCATAGTTTTCTTTTTCAATGGACTCGATTGCCTCGAGACCATTCTCTACCTCATCAAATTCAATATCAAGATTTCTGAGAATTTCGGACAGCAACAGCCGGTTGGTGAAAATATCATCCACGATTAAAACACGCATTAACCAATAATTTTAAGTTGATATTTCTTATCCAAGTTCACTGAGTGTTTTTATGATATCAAGACTGATAATCTGGACACGACTTCCATCCAGGCCTATGATCTTATCATTTTTAAATTCCGTCAGGGTTCGGATGAAACTTTCCTTTGTGGTCCCGGCCAATTCAGCTAGTTCTCTGCGCGTTAAGGGGAAATCGAATTGAGTCTTTCCATATATATCTTCAGAGAAATAAAGCAGGACATCAGCTATTCTTCCTGGTAATTGCTTATGGGTTTGATTAACCAGGCGGTTAAAAATGAATAGCCCATCCTGGCTTATCAGGTTTATCAATTGCAGGGAGAATTTACCGTTTTCCATCAAAACGTTTCGAAAGGCATTTATATCCACAAAACAAATTTCGGAGAGCTCAACAGCTGTCGCTGAATACTGGTGTATCTGGTCCCCCATCACCGACAACATTCCGATATATTCCCCCGGTGATGCAATCCTCAGGAGTACAGTCCGCTCACTCCTCCCTTCCTTAAAAATTTTTACCAGTCCGGATATAAGCAGCATAATATGAGAAGTACGTGTGCCCTGCCGGAATACGCAGTCCTTTTTATTATAGCTGACTACATTACTGTTATTCTGCATTAATTCCAATTGCTCAGGTGTGAGCAACTGATGATATGGCACTAATTCCCTGCAGGGAAAATCCGGTATATTATCTCTTGCTATCAATGGTTTTAAACCAACTGACAATATATAGATAATTGATGATATAAATCATCCCTTTAAGTCCATATTTAAATTGGTTTTATAATATCTTTAGGCCGTAGATTAATACGGCCAATGAAAAAGATCCTAATCGTCGACGATTCTAGCACCAATGTGGTTCTTCTCGAAGCTATACTCAATAGCAGGGGGTATGATATTCAGACTGCATACAATGTAGATGAAGCTCAAAAGATGATGGCAAAGGACCGGCCAGAGCTCATTTTACTGGACCTTCTTATGCCAAAGGTCAGCGGATACCAGTTTCTTGATCTATTGAAGAAGAATGATGAAACTTGTGACATCCCGGTTATTATTGTCTCTGCTGTTACTGACACTCCAAATATTCAGAAAACTTTTGATTTGGGAGCCGTTGATTACATTGAAAAACCAGTTGATATCAAAGTACTGGTGAAAAAAGTTGAAAAGACCCTGAATCTTAATTGACATGACAACTCTTTTTGTTTCCGAACCAACTCCAGATGTTGAAGCCCAGGTCCATATATACATGGTCAGACTCTGCATCTTCTCATACTACTAAAAAACCTCTTTTTAGAGTTCACATTTTACCGGTTGAGAAATATACCGGTGAAAATTCTCTCATTTGGGAATAATAAGTATTTTTATTCTGACTTGAGAATGATATGGAAAAACCGAATGATATAATCATCAGATTTACAATTTATGGATTTCTTATCGGTATTATCATTCCTTTCGCCTCTCTCCTGATCCACACATTTACAGGTGATATCAGTTTTACCTTCCAGGGATTCAGGCAGCTTCATGCATTATTTCCCGGGCAGATACTCCTGGATCTGATACCTCTTTTTTCTACCCTTGCAGGAGCACTGGCCGGATATTCTGAATCCGGGCACCATGTAAAAATGGAAAAGCAGGCTCTTGATGAATCCCTGAAGGCAGATAAAATCCTTGTCTTCACTGAAAAACTTATTAATAATGAATTTGAAGCGGAACTTTTCCTGGAAGATCAGGATAATCCTCTCGGAAAATCTCTTATTAACCTGAGGGATAATCTTAAACAGGGAATTGGTGAGCAACAGCAAAGGAAAATGGAAGACGACCAGCGGAACTGGGTTTCTGAAGGTCTTGCAAAATTTGGAGACATTCTGAGGATATCCTCAGATAATATGGAAGATTTTGCCCACAACATAATCTCTTACCTTGTTAAATACCTGGATGCGAACCAGGGAGGATTCTTCCTGATTGAACAGGAACCTGAAAAGGAAAAATACTTTGATCTTAAAGCCAGCTATGCATATGATCGAAGAAAATTTGCTGATAAAAGAATCGAATGGGGCGAAGGCATCATCGGCACAGCCGCTTTGGAGAAGCAAAGTATATACATGACTGATCTTCCGAAGGGATATCTCGAAATTACCTCCGGACTTGGAGAAACTACTCCGGATAATCTTCTGATTGTGCCACTTTTTGTACAGGATGAAGTAATGGGGATTATTGAACTAGCATCTTTTACCACCATTAAAAAATTTGAGATTAGTTTTGTGGAAAGCATTGCTGAAAGTACTGCGATAACACTTTCCAGTCTCAGAAGCAGCATCCGAACCTCTTCCCTGTTAAAGGAATCCCAGAACCAGGCAGAAACCCTTGCCATCCAGGAAGAAAGAATGAGGCAAAGTATGGAGCAGCTCAGGAATACACAGGAACAGGCAGCAAAACAGGCAGAACAATTTATTAGTTTTACGAATTCTGTTAACCATACCCTGATCCGTGCGGAATATGATAGGGAAGGTATACTTATCTACGCCAATACCAAGTTTATGCATAAACTCGGATACTTCAGCAATGCCGAAGTAGAAGGCCAGCATATCTCAAAATTTGTTGATGAAAAGGACAGGGAATGGTTTGATCCTATATGGACAAGGATTTCTGAGGGTGGACAGCACTATGAAGGGTATATGAAGCATGTGACGAAGCAGGGACAGGACCTCTGGACTATGGCTACATATACCTGTGTCAGGAAAGACGATGGCAGCGTTGATAAAATCCTCTGCCTGGCCATTGACAATACTGAACAACATAAACAAAGCCTTGATTTTGAGGGACAGATAGATTCCATTAACCGTTTAAATATTAAAATTGAATTCGCCCCTGACGGCAAATACATTTATTGCAATGAACTGTTTCTGAATACAATGAAGTTCTCGGAGGCTGAACTTATAAAGTTGTCAGTATTTGACTTTATCGAGAAAACAGAACTTGAAAGTTTTAATGAAACCTGGGAAAGTGTTACTAAAGGGGTCCCCTATGAAGGACAAATGAAAAGCCTGACAAAATACGATGATGAGAAATGGTTCAGGGTGAGCTTCACCGCAGTTAAAGACATGTATGGTGAAGTAGCCAAGGTTATCTGCCTGGCCACAGATATCACCCATGAAAAACGGATGGAGCTCGAAGGAAGAAAGCATACTGAACAACTTAAAATCCAGGAGGATAAGATCAAGCTTGCCGGTGTGGAACTGAAGAAAAAACTGGAACATAGTAAAACAGTAATTGAACAGCAATACAAGGATGTTACACGGGACTGGGAGCGAAATCTTAAAACTCTGCAGGGAGACATTGACATTATATTCACCATTAATCAATCCTCCCGGATTCTATTCATTAATAACAAGGCGGAGGAGTTTTTTGGAGTCCAGTCCAATAAAACTCTTGGTAAGGATATAGGTTCACTATTCCCCGGGGACAAGACAGAACTGGATTCCTTTTTACTCAGCCTTTTTGATCCCAGGGCAATAAAAATCACAGGAGAAAAGAAAAGAGTCAGCATCCCGGATAAAAACGGCAAAAAGCATTCTGCCGAAATTCACCTTACAATGGCTGAACAGAAAGATGAGGTAAGTTATACCTCATTTATCTCTCTTCTGTAATCCTTTTTCTGATATGGATTTTTACAATTTAAGGAAGATCTGGAATCCGGATTGGTTCCAGGGAAACCAGAAGAAACGGAACTATTTTGAGGGATGGTATTTCAAGCTTGTTAATCCCTATAACACAGCCGTCTGGGCTGTAATACCAGGCATATCCCATGGCCCCAACGAAAAGGAATCATATCCTTTTGTCCAGCTTATCAATGGAAAATCCGGGGATTCTCATTTCATCAAATACAAAATGGAGGATTTTGTTTTCTCCAGAAAAAGATTTGAGGTCTCTATAGCCGGGAATCACTTTTCAAATAATGGTATCATACTTAATATCGCTGAAAAAGATATTAAAGTGTCTGGAAAGATTTCATTCCAGAATCCTGTAAAATACCCCGTAAAACTATTCTCTCCTGGTGTCATGGGCTGGTACAGGTTCATTCCTACCATGGAATGTTACCATGGTATATTGAGCATGCTTCATTCCCTCGAGGGCAGCCT
>JAUUZM010000091.1 GCA_030589965.1 Bacteroides sp. | reverse complement strand
GTTATGTCCCCCAGTTGCCATTTCCCAACTACGGCTGTTGCGTAGCCTGCATCCTGCATCATATGTCCGAATGAGGGTTCTCCAGGTGGCCACTCGTTAAACGCTGTGTAATTCCGGTGCATATACCGTCCTGTCATAAGAGTGATTCTTGTTGGTGTACAGAGGGGATTGGCATAGCAGTTAGTAAATCGGACACCGGTTTTAGCCAGCTCATCGAGATTTGGAGTCTGGTAAGACTTGCCTCCGTTGCATCCGAGCGTCTCGTACCCAAGGTCATCAACCATTATCAGGATGATATTCGGACGGCTCTCAAGTTCCTGACCCGCCAATCCTGTGTTGCTTGACAGCAGAGCAATAATAATTGCTGCGAGCATTGCCATTCCAGATTTACTAATATTCCATCTACGCATAAAACTGACTTCTTAAAGTGACCATCCTTCCCTGTATGTCTTATGGAGGAAGGCATTCGCTTCAGGTAAGTTGCTGAATTGTTTAGCGTCGGAATCCCAAAGTAGTTTTTGATTACTGAGTTGTTCTTTCAACTCCATCCTCAGGGCCACATTACCCATGAGAACCACTTCCGTAAGCGGTCCGGCCCAGTCAAAGTCAGAGCCAGCTGATCGCCCTCCCTTACAGGCATTTATCCATTCCTGGTAGTGTCCTGGTGATGACGGAATTTTCGGTTCAGGAGGTGTATACGAATCGCGCAGTGATTCCGGCATGATCCTGTCGCCCAGTATCATTCCCTTTTCCCCAACATAAAGAGTGCCACCCGCTCCAAGACTCACACCATCAAGAATTCCTTCCATGCGAGGAGGTTTCAAACCTCCATCATACCACTTGAGTGTGACCGGTGGCATGTCCTTCCTGGCAGGGAAGTCATAGGTGAGGATTGAACCGGAGGGATAAGTCTCCTTATTCACCAAAGTGGAGACTGCCTGTACACTGGTAGGATAGCCAAGCTTCAGGGCGCGGAAAATTGGGTCCATGCTGTGGCAACCGATATCTCCAAGGGCTCCAGATCCGAAATCCCACCATCCACGCCACCTGAAGCGGTGATAGGCAGGATGATAGGGGCGGAAAGGCGCCGGCCCCAGCCAGAGATCCCAATCGAGGCCCACAGGAACCTCCGGGGTTTCTGTGGGCCTGTCCATGCCCTGGGGCCAAAATACCCCCACCAGTCCCTTGTTTGGCCGGTCGGTCCATACATGCACTTCATGAACCGCACCGATCACACCATCCCAAATCATCTCCCGTAAACGTCTTGGACCATCTCCAGCCTGGCCCTGGTTTCCCATCTGGGTGGCTACCTTATATTCCCGTGCAGCTTTAGCCAGGACCCGGGCCTCATGAACGGTATGAGTAAGAGGTTTTTGTGTAAACACATGCTTGCCGCGTCTCATCGCATCCATCGAGATCACGGCATGTGTGTGGTCCGGGGTTGCCACCATAACCGCGTCAATGTTCTTTTGCTTGTCCAGCATGACCCGGTAATCCTTATACCTCCTGGCTTCTGGATATTTTTCAATTACTTTTGGGGCACTCTTGACAGCGAAGTCTACATCGCATAGGGCTACAATATTTTCTGAGGATACAAAATCCGCATCCATTGCGCCTTTGCCGCCAATTCCAATGCAGGCAATGTTGAGTTTATCACTAGGCGGAACATGGCCCAAACCACCAATCACATGTCGGGGAACAATTGTAAAAGCTGCCATTGCCGATGATTTGGCAATGAATGAACGTCGTGTGTGTTTTTTCATGATGTATCTGACTTGGTTATTATAATTTCTTGATCCGGATGTTCCTGAACCAGGCAGGGGTACCGTGATCCTGCAATCCAATATACCCCTCTTGTGCGAAGTCTTTCAGAGGTCGCCTGAACTTATTTTTTGAGCCATCAGGATTCATCCTTGCGCTAACCCAATTGTTTAAATCAATATTTGCGGTTTCCTCGTCGTTCAATACCACATTTATCATGCTCCCCTTACACGTAATCCGGTAATGATTCCATTCTCCAGGCTTAAACATATTAGCAGCAGGTGGTACCAGGTTGAATACACCTCCTACCGAGCCATTTCCTATTTTGTCTTCCGGCTTCAGGGGACCAACCTGGATTTCTATTCCGGTCTGCACAGGGTCAGTCTTGTCCTCTACCCGGATAAATACTCCACTGTTCCCTCCTCTGCCTTCTCCGTTAAATTTTTCCAATCCATGAAGTGGTTCATGGTCAATCTTGAAATCCAGCTCAAGAATAAAGTCACCAAACGTTTCCTTTGTCCACAGATAATGTGAGTTTACCATATTGTAATCACCCTTGCTTTTTAAGACCAGAATACGATCTTTAATTAGCCAGTTTTCAGAATTGGTGGTCCATGCTGAGATGTCATCCCCGTCAAACAAAGTAAAGAAGTCTTCTTCTGATTGCCTGTTTACACATCCGGATAGTAATAATTGGGCTGATAGCAGTACGATTGCTGAATGCAAATAATTTTTCATAGTTTTATTTTTATTAGTTACGATGAATTATCTTCTGTCAGTGGCTTATCCAGACGTTTTCTCCTTCTTCTCCGGCTACCTCGCGATAAATTACCAGTTTTTTAGATAAAGTGATCCCTAAATTAAAAGGGCCATTGCCAGACACAGGAGGGGACTCATATAATTTCGCTTCCTGGTGGTCAGGTGTACCACGATAGATCACCAGCTGTCCGTTCTCAAGAGTGGCATATTGCGGATCCCAGTAATCCCTGTGCATGCTTGGCTGCCATATCCTCTCCTTAGGATTCCCGGGAGTACCATTATATAAGACTAATCTTCCGTCGTCATTCAGATATAAATAACATTCGAGACGGGGGAACTCGCGGAACTCTTTGTCTCCCAGGTGCTCGCCTTCATTCAGAACGATTTGATGAATTTCCTCCCTCCAGTCTTCTGAACTTGTTACAGGCACATCACCTACGGCTATCTTTATCTCCTGCCGGGCAGAGATACCGTTGTTGTCTTCTGCTATAGCTTCCAGGTGATACACGCCGGACTCCAATGCTAATAAAAGTTCATCGCTCGAACCGCTCCATACCTTCGGATCTGCTTTCTCTGCTTTCATACGCAGGCCGTTCATATATAGCTTCAACTCACTTATTCCATCCTTATCCGTGGCTTTCACCTCAATCAGTAGACCGGATCCCGCCGGGAGACGATCCCCTTCCTTCAGTTTTACAAATCTGACCTTGGGATAGTCACCCTCTTCCTGTAAGGTGAGGATTTCCTTTTCAACCTCCACCAGAATTTTCTCCCAGTCCATATAGGAGGTACGTTGCATTAGTTGGGGCTTATACTGTGCTGAAACAATTGCAGTATATGCTTTCCACTCCTCCACTGATGCTTCGAGATGTTCGATGGCTTCCTTATGAAAATTCTTCTGGCTGACATCCGCTCGAAAAGCCGCCAGTTTAGACCCGGCGCGTAATTTATCCGCATAATACCTGCCGAGATATGCCATGCTTTCAATATCATTCAGTGTTTCTTCAAGCTCCACATTACCTCCCGCCTGGTTACGCAGGGCTGAAAGTGTTTCCATGGCAGTCGCCGCAAAAGCATCCATCTTATCCGCCACAACCATCGGCGTTACACCCTCCAGTTCCTCCCCTGCAGCAGCTGCCTTACCCCAATCCACCACCGAGTGCCAGCCCGAGCCGTACATCGGCTCATTCCAATTCTGAAAGAAATATTCATCAAGGGTCAGAAATCCCCTGCGGTCCATACACCCTTCAGGTGCGATCATATTATCGTTGGGTTTATAACATATCGTATTTAAATGGGGAATGATCTCGGAAGTCGACGCCCAGGCATCGTAAAGCTGTGCAGCGTCTATGCCGGGGAACCGATGTTTCAGTGTGGCTTCCCAATAATCCCGCCCGAGCATGGGATTATAAGCCAGCTGTCCCCATTGCCGGAACCGGTACCAGTGCTTATCGATCTCCAGCCGACCTGCCGTCTCGGGATTTTTAGCAATATGCTCTCGTCCCCAAACATAGCCGTCCGAGCCCATGTAAAACCCCGGGGACAGATTATGGGGCATTTTCTGTATATATTCCCTCACATAATCCGGATTGCCCCAGCGAAGCACAAACATATCGTCATTGCGCAGGTTGAAAAAGACCGGCACCTTGTATTCCTCTACCTGGTCGCGGAAACTTCGCTCAAATAACAGGGGCCTCCTCATGGTATACATATGACCAATTGCATACTTGAAACTTGTATTGAATTCACCCGGGAAATCTGAAAAGGCTTCCGTAATCGGTCCCAGGCCGGTCATATGTTGTCGGAAAATAAACCGGAACTTCCGGTCCGGTTGTTCTTCCATAACGTCCATCATGCCTCGGCCGTAGGTATTGAACAGAAAGTTCTCAATCGAATACTTGCCTTCCATATGATTATCCGCATTTTCACCTGCTGTGACACCAATCCCCGCAATCTGAGGATAGGTCAACAAGGCCTGGCGAACGCTCTTTCGCATGTAATCAATTGTGATGTCATTATGCTGCTGCTGTGTAATGCCATATTTCCCGGTGGCACCGAATGTGAAGACGTTCCAGTGGAAGATATAAACTTCAACCCCACGGTCACCTGCGTAGTCGAACACCTTCTGCCAATGCTCGATCTTGTCATCGATGGAGATCTTTTTCACCAGTTCAAGCACACCCGGTTCGTGGATATCAATATCCTGCAGCTTGTTTCTCTGTTCAGGTTTAAAAACTCCTTCGGCAATCCGGTAGACATCATCCAGGGCGACATCGGGATAATCCTCCAGTTTGGTAATGGATGGATACGGATGGTTCCCCCACAAAGACAATACATTATACCGGTAGCGTGCCATGTCATCAAAAAAGGCCTTCCAGTATTCAAAATCATAGATGGTTGCTATATTTTTCTGTGCTGCATCTCCTGTATCATCATAGGAAGGTGTGCGAGCATCCCATGGAATATTGTATTTAATCCCGCGCTTCTTCACAAAAGGCTCATGATCCTTTTCTTCAATCGGAAGACCCAGCCGGAGTAAGTCCGCAAGTTCAAGTCCCCCATACATCGCACCCGATGCATCCGAGCCAATAATCCATACCTCATCGGGTCCCATATGTCTTATCTTAAACGATTCCGGTGAAGTCTCATCCGGCCTGATGAGTAATGCCACCTCCAGGTCTTCCTGGCCAGCTTCCTTCATGGCAATTTCAACTTCCTGGGCTGCAAAAGCCAACTGCGGGATCTGATCATCATATTCGACAGAAGCCGACAGACGAGCCGGCAAAAGTGTGCCCACCATGAATAATAAGAAGAGGATCGAACATTGTAATTTTTTCATCTTTTCATAGCAATACTAATGAATTTAACTTCTATTTTCCGTTTCAAACTTCTTCATTAACCAGCTTCAATGCCCAATCCTCATTTCTCCTCGTAACTTTCAAATTACCTGGAAATTCAGGTAATGGAATTTCTCCATTTTCGTTGGTGGATAAATTTCCAGCATTCATCCATTCGCCGGTTCTGGTATTGAACCATTTAACTTCATAATTCCCATCTGGATTCATGTTTTTAAGAGTGGCATGTTTACAACCTTCCTCAAAATAAACAAGAGCTATGGACTTATCTTTACTTTGCAGCATATATGCATTATTGCTCATCCGGTTTTTTACCCAACCTGGACTCTGATTGGGAGTTACATTCTCATTGGCCAACACCATATTCTGCATATTTTTTGCTTCGGATAAAACAAAATTTTTAAGGTGTTTCATTTGCCTGTGACTTTCGTAACGCTTTATCCCATGCCAGGTCCATACATCATTTGGTTCTGGTTCCTTAACGCCATCAAACAAATCACTTCCAAATACATGGCCTGCCGTGCCTCCATTGAAGACTGAACCCCATGCATTTGTTCTTGCCCAGTAATCATCACGGGATGAGCCGGGCTCAGCAGGAGCCTCGAAAGGCCTGTGAGGCCTGAAGTTTCCAAACCAGGCTCCTGCATAATAGGGTTCCAAGTGTACTACAGGTTTATGAGGTGTTTTGTTGTACATTGCATTCATTCTCGGATAAGCTTCAGCATCTCTCTGGTTTGAAGTGGTATGAATCTCCAGCCAATCCGCATGCCCTAATTTATCGAGTGTACTGGAACCTGACATTGCAGCTACAGGTTGGCCAAAAGGCAAAGGGCCATAGGTAGCAAAGAAATACTCAAAAGCGACTCGTAAATCATCCTCGCTTAATACCCAGATACCATTCTCATCACTAAAATTTAAAGAATCGCAATGACATACATTGAAAATTTGATTAAAACAACCATAACGGGCGCGCAGATAAAGAAGATAGCGCGAAACGGTTTGTTCCCAGTCATGGTATTTGAATATGGTACAAAAATGTTCACGCCGGAGGGATTCCATCTGAAAAATCATGCCATTTTCATGCATATATCTGAACTTCCTGTCAAAACTTTGCCAGAAAGGAGGATTGATCCTGTTCCAATGGGCGCAAGAATCTTTCTTTCCATCACATAAACCACCCATCAGGAAAGGTCGGTTCCCATCTTCATCATGCATATTCATTGCTTTGACATATGAACCGCCTGTATCAGGCTTTGCCCAGGCATGACGGATGGGAATACCGGAATTATCATATAAATGGTTGGGATGTCCATCTTCATCATCCCAGTTTGGAAAGGAAGCAATCATGGATATCGCATTATACCCATGGGCTTTTTCGTACTGCATAAATTCCTCAAATCCCATACCCTTTTGAGGTTGATAATCATGGGAGGGATTATTTCCTTTCCAGGGATGTCTCCAGGTAGAAATGGCCCAGTGAGTGTCTGACAGCAAAAAGAAAGGAGTGCCATCAGCATATTCAAAAGTACGTCCATTTGATCTTAGGAAACCGCGCCTGTTTGGATTGACCGTTTTCTCCTCTTCAGTCCATTCAATAGCATCAAAACTTCCGGTTTTACCATTCAAATCCGAATCTTCCTGATTTGAACCGCTGGTCCATGTCCATTTTCCCGGTCCTGTAGCTACGAAACGTACCCTAAATGTGTTGCTTCCATCCCAGAAACCATAAATCTTTTCATCAAAACCAGGTCCCTTCAATTGAATCCAGACATCAACCTCCATATATGGATTCTCATAGGATTTATTCGAGGGTAAAGAGATCTCAATAGGTTCCCAAACATGTTTAACTAAGGGACTTAAACATCCTGAGAATGGGAGGCCTGAAAAGAAGGTAAAACCTACCGCCCCAGTGGCAGAATTTTCAAGAAATGTCCGCCTTGAAATTTTAGAGTTCCTATTTTGGTCCATTATGCTGTATTTGAATCGTTTTGGGAAAGGAATCGTCCATCCTGATGATCAATGCAACTATTATGGTTTATGTAAGCATACAAGTTAATAATTATTATGATTCTTATTTACTTGTAAAAATTTTGAAATATGCTGTACTGATAGGACCTTCATAATAAATTCATAGTTGAGAATTCTAATCCCCAGTTTCCTAATCCTGGATCCTTTTCAAGCAATCATTGGACCCAGGAGTTTCATGGATGTCTCGTAGACTTCCCATCCACTAGGTTGTTTACCTCCCATTTCCAGATTTATATAACCAGAATACCCTGCCAATTTCATAGCCTCAATAAGCTGTTCGAAATCTATGACACCAAGACCAGGTGAGCAGGTACCGCCTTTTTCAAAGAAATCCTTAAAATGCATATGGGTAATATGATCCTGGTTGTTTATATATCCCTGAACGGGATCCTCGCCGTTAATAAAATTATTGCCGCAATCATAAGTAACTCGCAAATCGGGTACAATGGCTAAGGCCTCAGTAAAATCTGCAGACGTTTTGAAAGGAGCCCTCGGGCTGTTATGGGTTTCAATGGTAACCTCCACACCTTCAGCCTTGGCAATGGGAAGTGCCTCTTTTAAAGATTCAATAAGATACTTACGGTTTTGATCCGGCTCCAGAGAAAGTCCACCCTGGTTCATCATGATCCTGGGCGTACCTAAAGTTTGTGCAATCTCTAACCTTTGTCTAAAAGCTTCCATCCCTTTTTTCCTTACAGATGCATCAGGGGATTCTAAAGCACTCACACCGCCACTATAGCAAACAAAACGGATATCAAAACTGTCCGCTATTTCCTTCATTTCCTTCCAGGTTTTGTTATACCCTGTTCCGATAATATCCAGGCCATCTATTCCAAGTTCTCTGGTTTTGCGGCACATTTCCACAATATCCAGTTCAGCTTTTGGAATTTTGTTGCCGGTAATTGTATATGTATACATCGACCATTTCATCTTACCGGCTCCTTCATTATGTCTCTGCTTATTAATAGCCTTAGACAGGGCTAAATTTGGCGTAAATAAAGCTACAGCGGAGGCACCTGACAGGGCAACTCCTGCTTGTGTTATAAACTTTCTTCTTGTAAGATTTCTTTTTTTCATATTTGATTTCATTTGTTTCAAGAAAAAGGCATAATCCCAGGTCCTTTTATCATAAATTACTTCAAGAGAGTGATCTGAATTTGTTGATATTTTGTCTGATTAAGAACCGTCCCCATACTCCCATCCTTTTCTCACGGGTGCCTTTATATATGGATTTAGAGAACTGTCAGAAAAAGTCATTGAGTCAGGATTATAGACCACCTTTTTATTGGTGCGAATGGCAATCGTTCCGAGCAAAACTGTCTCTGTCATAGGTGCCGCGTAATCAAAATCAGAGCTACATCCTGGGATGTCTCCACGAATAGCAGCCATAATTTCCTTTACAGGATTTCCTACTGCACGTGGGGTCGTTTTCTCAGGAAGATTACGACTTATTTCCTCCCAGTTGTACATCAACTTTGGCTGACCTGGTCTCATCCCGGGAGAGATGATGGAATTTTTGTCTCCTACGATCATACAGCCTCCCTTGCCCAAGTCCTTTTTCATTTCAGGAGTTTCAGTATGTAATGTGTTCGGTAATTTAGGCATTCGACCTCCTTCATACCAATATATTTTAAGGGGGGGGCGCTTACCTTTTGCGGGAAATTCATAGACAACCGTAAAGGCCTCATTTTTCGGCTTTTTTTTGTCAAATTCGTGTCGGAAATCAAGGTTGTCTTCCACATAGACCGCTGAGGGATATCCAAGCCCTAAGGTGTATATTGGTATATCCAGTGTATGGCACCCTATGTCTCCCAGGCCTCCCGACCCATATTCCCAGTGCCAGCGCCAGCCTTTGGGGCAAAATTCCTCATTGTAAGGTCGTTCACTGGTGGGACCTAACCAAAGATTCCAATCGAGGGTTTCAGGAACGGGTTGAGCTGGAATTTCTCGTTTGGCATTCGCATTGTTTGTCGTCGTCCGCCCCGTCCAGGCATGCACTTCAGTAACCTTTCCAATCAAACCGGCGTCATACCAATCTTTTATGAGTCGCATGCCCTCATAATTATGACCTTGATTTCCCATTACCGTCTGAACATTAAAACTTTTTGCAGCTTTCTGCAAGGTGCGCGCCTGCCAGATATTGTGTGTAAGCGGTTTCTGGGTATGTACTGCAATTCCTCTCTCCATTGCAGCGTATGTTGCCACAAAATGTGTATGATCCGGAGTACTCACAATAACAAGATCCAACTCTTTATGATGGACATCCAGCATCCTGCGGAAATCTTTGTATCGTTTTGCCTGCTGGAAGGCCTTGAAACCATCTGCACCCCGGACATCATCCAC
>JAUUZM010000048.1 GCA_030589965.1 Bacteroides sp. | reverse complement strand
ATGGCCATTATCTCTTGTCCCACTTTATTTATGGAATACGATTCTCCGCTGGTCGGATCAAATACAAACCCGGTTTCACTTACGGCGATGTTCTTTTTTATTTGCATAATAAATAAGGTTTCTAAATTATGCTACAAAACTCCGGTTTTTCACGGATCTAATGTTACAAAATTTAATAAAAATGTTATAAAATTCCACTAATACCCATTTGGGGAAGATATTTATGTGCAGCAGACTACCTGGGGATACGCCAGCTCAAACCTGCACTGATGAAACCAGCATGTGAGATTTCCGTCAGGCCAACTCCACCAGAAAAATCAAGCTGAAAATTCGGGAAGAGTAAAAATGTAATTCCTGCATCGCTTCGGAGGTCCCAGGGAATAGTACTTACCTTGCTGCCATAGAGCTCAATATATGCTCCCCATCTTTCTGCTATGGAGTATCCCCCGGCAAGGGTATACTTAAATGCCGAAACGTCAAAACTTCCTTCAAATTCATAACCCAGGTTGTATCCCAATCCCCAGCGCTCACTCAATGTATGAGCAAAGGCAAATACAAAAGAATGCTGCCATTTATCCGAAGAATAAGCCATATTACCTGTATTTGGTATCTGCCAGCTTGTGATCAATGCGATTTCTGGAATAAGCCCTTTCTCTTTTACAAGAGCAAATTTAAATCCGAACCCAATGGGACTTACTCCAAAATCATCCCGGGGAACCCCGGCCGGCAATTTCTGACGGTTACTTAACATATCGGACCCCAGCCTGAATTCCATAAAATCAAACAGCCCATAACGAAGAAGCGTTGTTCCAAACCGGGTTTTTTCATCGTAGGAATCTGTCCCGCTGCTAACCCATTCTTTTGACAATCCTGTCTCAATCTGAAGACGCCAGGCAGGGATTACAAGGGCGGACTCTGTCTGGTCAGGCCGGTCAGTCACAAGGGGTGGTTCTTCCTGGGCTAATTCATCCTGGGCATGAAGCTGTACAAAACCTATCAAAGCAATTATCAGTAATGCAACTTTTCTCGTGGTCAGGTAAATACTCATGGTCAGGTAAAAAATTAAAGATCTCTTGGATTTACCCCGTAAACTTCCTCCTTGTGTTTAAATCCAGCAGGTTCAATATGTATCATAATGTCAAATACATTTTCAATATCCATCCGGATGCTCTCTTCAACACTGACACAAACCTTATGTGCATCCAGGGTTGAAATTGCCCCATCCACCTCGATATCAAGAACTATCATTAGATAATTTCCGATTTTTCGTATCCTCAGCCTGTGAGGATTGGATGCCCCATCAACCCTTTCTACAGCAGTAAATACCTTCCCGTACAGTTCTGGTTCAGTATTGGCGTCCATGAGGTCACGATTAGTCTGCATAAAAATCTCAAATCCTACTTTCAGTATCCAGACTGACACAAATAAAGCGGTAACTGAGTCCAGAATGGGTAATTTCAACAGATAGGTAAATGCCAGTCCGACCAGCACCGAAATAGAAATTAGCACATCGTTCTGCATATTCCGGGCGTTGGCTTTCAGCATCTCACTATTGGTCTTTTTCCCCATCCGGATCTGCTGTCTTGCCAGAAGAAATTTCCCGGCAATGGAAACCAGGGTTACATAAACTGCAGCCATGCCCGGCAATTCCCTTTCGACTCCCTGCAAAAGATGCCGGACCGTACTTATGGCCAGCTGAGCACCTGCAAAAAGGATTACAAAAGCCAGTGCCTTGGTGGCAATGGTATCAGCCTTGAGGTAGCCATAAGGATACTTGACATCCGGGGGTCTTTTCATGATTCGGGCCGCAAACAAGGTGATCAGGGAGGTAAGTATATCACTTGCCGAATCAATCCCGTCTGCAATTACGGCAAGACTGCCGGAAAGAATGCCAAATATAATCTTGAGCAGGGAAAGAAGGGCATTACCAATGACTCCTGTCCATGAAGCTCTGATGATTGCCTGAGGATTATGTTCCATTCTGAGAGGTTTCAGGGAAACAAATCTACAACATATTCCGTTTAAGTATTTAGATAAATTGCTATATTTGCGGTCTAAATGAAAGTAAAGCCAGTTATATCAATGCTTCTGGGATGCCTGATCATGGTGATTACGGGACATAATATCGTTCCCCACCATCATCATTCAGGCGTTTTGAATTCCCAATCCGGATGCGAGCAAGCTATTACATCCGAGCAGCATGATGCCTGTGATCATTCCCCGGCGCAGGAATGCAAGTCAGAAGACTCTGCTGAACACTGTCATGCATTTAACGGGCTTGAATTTTTAGTGCGCTTTGAAAAACAGATTGATAAAAAGCTGTTTACAGATATCTCAAGCGTTTGCTTAATCGCCCTTATTTTCAGAGATGAACCGCTTCCGCGGGAAGTATTTTTTGGCTTCTCCGCCGGTCCTCCTCCCGAATTTTCGGGTTTCCTGGGGGAATCATCCGGCCTTCGGGCACCTCCTGCTATTTCCTGACACCTTTTTCCTGAACCAACATTCTTCAGTTAATTCCATAATGGGATTCTCTATTGAAAGAAGTGTTTGATGGAATGTGAAGCCAGGCCTTCGCCTACTCAGGAATCTCAATTAATTATTTCATTCATTTAAAATCCGGGACCTCCTCCCGGAACAAATCAAATACCAATGAGGAAAACCTTAATCCTATTAATCATTCTGCCGCTGATGTATGCCTGCGGGCGTAACCAAACTGATTCAGGTAGCGGCGGACACGGACATGATCATTCAGAAAAAGTCGAGCTTTTAACTCTGTTCTCTGACTCATCCGAATTTTATATTGAATACCCCGAACTGATGGCCGGACATAAAGAAGCATTCCTGGTTCATCTCACAAAGCTTAGTTCCTATAAACCCTATCCTGAGGGGAGTGTCAGAGTAAGCCTTGACTATGGAGACAGCCAATCCACAGGTCTTGCGGAAAGTCCGGAATCCCCAGGGATATGGAGAGTCCTTGTCAGGCCCGATAAACCAGGTAATTGCAGAATTGTTTTCGAATATTTCGATGGCAACATCAAGGACAAATCTGTTTTTGAATCCGGTAATGTGGTGGATCATGATCATGGGGACACCCTTACTCATGCAGGTGAGCACGAAGATGATATTCCCGAAGGTATACAGTTTACTAAGGAACAGTCCTGGAAGTCTGATTTCGCCGTTGAAAAATTAATCCCCTCAACATTCTCTGAAATAATTAAGACAGGTGGAGTAATCCTGGCCATGCCGGGAGAAAAGCATATGATCCATGCCAGGGCATCCGGTATCGTTAACTATAGCAAAAAGAATCTGGTGGCTGGTGGGCATGTCAGGCGCGGAGAGGAATTGATGCGAATAGAAGGTCAGGATCTCGCCGGTGAAAATATTACAGTCATTTATGCCGAGGCCGAAGCGAGTTTCCTTAAAAGCCGGAGTGATTTCCAACGACATAAGAAACTGTTTGCCGAGAATGCCATTTCTGAAAAACAGTTCATTGATACCCGATCAGGCTATATCAGGGACAGTATACACTATTATAATCTAAAGCAATCATTTACAGGAGATGGTTTTAAGGTCATTGCTCCGCTCACCGGACATATTCATGAAATTGATGTTTCCCAGGGTGAATATGTAAAAGAGGGTGAAAAAATTGCCATCATGTCCTCCGACAAAAGATTATTGCTACGTGCAGACGTTCCCCAGCAATATTTTCCCAGGATAAGCAAGGTGGTGTCTGCCAACATCCGGACCTCATATCAGGATGATGTTATAGACATCAAAGATATTGACGGAGAATTGATCGCCATCGGATCTTCTGTTCACCATAACAACCACTACCTTCCGGTTTATTTTGAAGCTCATAACAACGGTGAGTTGCTGGAAGGAGCTTACGCAGAATTCTACCTGAAAACCAGCAATCTCGACAACTGTATCCTGGTCCCGTTATCCGCTGTCATGGAAGAACAGGGGAGTTATTATGTTTATGTACAGACGTCCGGGGAGACATATCAGAAACGAATCATTAAACCTGGGGAATTTGATGGCAATAATTATCGCATTATCAGTGGATTAAACCATGGGGAAAGAGTTGTTACAAAAGGGGGGATGCTTCTGAAGGCAGCTTCAATGTCCAATTCCCTGCCCGGTCATTCTCATGCGCATTAATTTTATAAGGATATGCTTAATAAGATTATCAAATACTCGCTTGACAACAGGCTTCTGATCATTTTTCTTGCCATCGCAACCCTTGTGCTTGGAGGGTATATTGGAAAGAAAATGAAGGTCGATGTATTTCCCGACCTTACCGCCCCCACTGTAGCAGTTTTAACCGATGCCCATGGTTTTGCAACGGAAGAAGTTGAACGAATGGTCACCTTTCCAATTGAATCAGCTCTCTACGGCGCCACCAATGTTCGGCGGGTCCGTTCAAGCAGTTCTGCAGGATTTTCCCTTGTCTGGGTTGAATTTGACTGGGGAACAGATATTTACATTGCCAGGCAGATTGTTAGTGAAAAGCTTGGAATGCTAACAAACGAAATGCCGGAAGGTGTATCAAGTCCATTTCTGGCCCCACAGACATCCATTATGGGCGAGATCATGCTGGTAGCTCTGACATCCGATTCGCTCTCAATGCAGGAGTTGAGGAATATGGCGGACTGGCAGGTAAAACAAAGACTTTTATCGGTAACTGGAGTATCCCAGGTGATTGTGATGGGAGGAGAGCCAAAAGAATACCAGGCTCTGGCTGATCCCCTGAAAATGCGGTATCACGATGTCAGCCTGGAAGAACTCATTGAAGCCACCCGGTCTCTGAATATTAATATCTCCGGTGGATTCATAAATGAATTCGGACAGGAGTATTTCATCCGGGCCCTGGGCCGGTCTCTTGACACAGAAGAAATTGGAAACTCAGTGGTAAAAATGCGGGAGGGTGAACCTGTGCTCATTAAAGATGTTGCCAGGATCATCTCCGGGACACCCCAAAAGATAGGGGCAGCATTTATGGACGGCAGGGAGTCTGTTATCATGACTATACTGAAGCAGCCCAATACAAACACCCTGGAATTGACAGAAAATATTGATGAAGCCCTGGCTGACCTTGAATCTTACCTTCCAACGGATGTTGAAGTACACAGTCATTTTTTCAGGCAGGCAGATTTTATCAAAACGGCTGTCAATAATGTTTTGAGGGTCCTGATGGAAGGAGGGCTCTTTGTTAGCCTTGTTCTTTTCCTGTTTCTTTTTAACCCGAGAACAACCATGATCTCCCTCATTGCTATCCCCATTTCCCTGGTAATCTCCATGATTGTTTTGTATCTACTCGGCTATTCAGAGAACACCATGTCCCTTGGTGGTATGGCAATTGCCGTGGGTGCCCTGGTGGATGATGCCATCATTGATGTCGAAAATGTCCTGAAACGCTTAAAACAGAATTACCTGAAACCGAAAGACCAGAAGGAGAACAATCTTACGGTCATCTATAACGCCTCCGTGGAGATTCGGTCATCCATCGTCCAGGCTACTCTGATCATTATTGTCGCCTTCATCCCACTTTTCTTTCTTTCCGGTATGGAAGGAAGAATGCTCAAACCTCTCGGGATAACATTCATCGTTTCGCTCTTTGCATCCATGCTTATAGCTATAACCCTTACGCCTGTACTTTCAAGTTATTTTCTGATTACTCCGAAACAACTGAAAAGAGATATCAGGGGAACAAATCCGATTGTACAAAGGCTAAATTCAGTCTATGAAAATAGCCTCGGGCTCACCTTAAAACGTCCGAAAATTATCCTTGTAATATCCGGCGGCCTTCTGATATTCTCCATTATTCTAATGACCGGTTTCGGCAGGAGTTTTCTTCCTGATTTTAATGAAGGTACTCTGACAATAACGACAACCAGTATGCCCGGCATATCCCTGGATGAAAGTAACAAGCTTGCCGGATCCGTTGATAAGGTCTTGCTGGAGTTCCCGGAAGTTGTTCATGTGAGCAGACGAACCGGAAGGGCGGAACTGAATGAGCACAGCCATGGTGGTAGTAATGCCAGTGAGATAGATGTTCCCTTCATCCTGTCGGAACGGTCAAGGGAGGAGTTTTTAGAAGAGATCCGGGAAAAGCTAGCTGGTATTGGGGGATTAAATATTAACATCGGACAACCATTAAGCCATCGTATTGACCACCTCCTGTCTGGTACCCGGGCCAATATTGCAATAAAAATCTTTGGAGAAAACCAGGTAAATCTGTTCTCCATAGCAGGGGAGGTTGAGTCAATTATTGCTGAAATCCCCGGAGTGGTTGATATTAACCGTGAACAGATGATCGAAATTCCCCAGTTGCAGATTAAACCAAGAAGAGAATTGCTGCAGAAATATGGAATTCCTATGAATCAATTCACAGATTTTATTGAGACTGCTATAGGCGGATTGAAGGTTTCCGAAGTCTATGAGAATAATATGAACTACGACTTCGTATTACGTTTTGATGAACCTTTCAGAAATTCAGCCGTATCGATCGAGAATATATTGATTGATGCTTACGGAGGAATTAAAATTCCTTTGAGATATGTAGCAGATGTGGTATCAGTTACCGGTCCCAACGTGATCAACAGGGAAAACGTACAACGTAAAATGGTAGTGTCAGCCAATGTGGCAAATAGGGACCTGAGCAGCGTTGTTAAGGATGTCCGTCAACAACTGGATGCCTCAATCTCATTGCCTGATAACTACAGAATCGAACTGGGAGGTCAGTTTGAATCCGCCAAACAGGCACAAAGAATGTTGTTCTTCAGCTCCCTGGTGGCAATCCTGATAATATTTATGATCCTCTACCAGGAGTTTAAAAATATGGCCGTTGCATCCATCGTACTGTTGAATCTGCCTCTGGCACTTATTGGAGGCGTATTCAGCATATGGATAACATCTGCCACCATAAGCATACCGGCCATCATTGGTTTTATTACCCTCTTTGGAATTGCTACCCGAAATGGGATTTTGCTGGTTTCCAGGTACAGACATATGCAAGATGAAGGAAATTCATTAAGTGACGCCATCGTTTTTGGCTCAGCAGACCGCCTGAATCCAATATTAATGACAGCTCTGGCATCAGCTCTTGCCCTTCTTCCAATGGTCATTGCCGGGGATAAACCGGGAAATGAAATCCAGGCTCCGATGGCGGTAGTGATACTAGGGGGACTGATCACGTCGACTTTGTTGAACTTATATGTTATCCCCAGTGTTTATTATCTGATCTATACAAAAAGAATAAAATGAATCCAATAAGATCATTAACCCGCTCAGGGCAACAAAACAATAGCCTGAAAAGACAACACGGTAAATGGCTCGTACTATCCGGATTGCTGTGTATAAATATTTCAGTCTTTTCGCAATCTTCGCTTGACACCCTCCTGTCGAGGGTAATTCAAAATAGCCCTGCCATAACCGGAGCCGGACAGTATTATAAAAATGTTCGCATTGCCTCCCGCACAAACCTGTACCCTGAAAACCCGGAACTGGAATATTATTATTTATGGGGTTCTCCTGAAAATCTTGGGGACCGGACCAATTTCTCAATCAGCCAGTCTTTTGAATTTCCCGGGGTATACACCAAAAGAGCTAAACTTTCGAAAGGCGGAGTTGAAAAGGCTTCCGACATTGTCGATAATGTAAAACAGGAAACCCTGCTTGAAGCAAAAAAGCTTTGGATCGAAAAAGTTTACCTGAACAGAATACAGTTGATTGTGCTAAACAGGCTTGGGAAGGCCGAACAGGTAAATTCATATCTCCGGATCCAATTTGAAAATGGGGAGATAAGCAAGCTTCGATATAATAAGGTCCAGCTTCTAATATCCAGCCTGAGGTCAGAAATGAGACAACTTGAGGCAGAGTCTGCCGCACTTGATACCCGGATTACATGGATCTCCGGGGGTAATTACCTGGTAATTGAAGATTCAAGCTATCATTTTCAGGAACAGACTTTACTTGATACAGTCCTCCAGAGATTTCTTTCGGGTCCCTTGTACCAGGCTTACTTAAAGGAGGTGGAACTTCAAAATCTGCAAATGAAATTAACCCGCGCCTCGGGTATGCCTAAATTCAAAACAGGATACTTTTCCGAAAAAGTTCTTGGAACTCAATTTCAGGGCGTACAGCTTGGCATTACCATCCCCATCTGGGAAAATGCCAATAAGGTTAAAGCTGCGGAGGGTGAAATCATAGCTGCAGAACTTGCCGCAGATAAATATCGGACAAATGAAATGAGTAATATTATGCAGCTGCATACTAAATACAAAAGCTATCAAAAACAGAAAGAAGAACTTTCCTATGCGCTCGAACATGGCAATGATCCCGAAATAATGGCCCTCGCTGTCAAAGCGGGAGAGATCTCCCTGATTGAATATTTTTATGAAACAGGGCTGTATTACAGTGTGCAAAAAGATCTGTGGATGACAGAAAAAAATCTGCTCCTGGCAGAAGCCGAACTCAATAAATACTGGCTGTAATTTCCTGGTTAAATAAAGGTTAAAAAGCATGTAAGGCTTGACAATTGGAGGAAAAGTATCTTATTTGCATCCTGGAGAGGACTTTTACAGGAAAACTTAGACAGTATAAAACGTTTTCTATAATTATCGAAATGAAACTTATCCGAACAACAGGGGTATTATTGATGATAGCGATCTTCCTGATCCCTGCAGCCGGACTCTATTATAACAGGCATAGCTGCCATAAAACAGGAGAAGTCCAGTTTGTTCTTGACAAAGAATATTCCTGTTGTGCTGCTCCTTCTGAAACACATTGTGAAGTACAATCATCTTCCACCTCTGCCTGTTGTAATGTAGATATTGAAAGTATTGAGCCTGGGGTATATCCAAAAGAGGATGAAAGTTTCTTAAAATCAGAGAATCTTCCGGGGCATCAAGAAATTACAGATTTAGATGAGAATTGCTGCCTGAATGAAGGGAAATACATCAAATCCGAGGAGAAATATAGTATGCCGGCCAAGTCAAAACTGCCGCATATTGAGATTAGTTTTACCATAGCAGCAATCTTAGCTAAGCCTTCTCCGGTTTGGAATCCATCTATTGAGCAAAATGCCCATTCTCCACCTCCGCCCATTTCTTCGAAAAACATACTTCTTCGAAACGGTGTAATGTTAATTTGATTGGTTTTGATTACAGTGGGACTGCAGCCTGTGGTCCCGGAATATTCCTGTATGTAATTAAAACCATAAGTTCATGAAATACATAATATTATTATTCATTGCTATTCTGATTTTACCGGAGCTGCAAGCACAAAATAATGTAAGCGGTCGGGTCACAGAAATGGACAAAAACCAGAATGAAAAACCCCTGCCTTTTGTAAATGTTTACTGGAGCGGAACCTCCCATGGGACAGTTACCGATGAAAACGGGGAATTCAGCATCACCAGGCATGGGGACGCTGGACACGCACTTGTTTTTAGCTTTGTCGGATTTGCCCCGGATACCGTTTTCGTTGAGTCCTCAAAGAACGAGGTAAACCTGCTTATGACTGTGGGGGACCAGATTGATGAGGTTACCGTGGCCAAAAGAATGGGGGGATCCTATATTTCAAAGCTCAAACCCATCAAAACAGAATTTATAACCGAAGCCGGTCTACAGAAACTTCCATGCTGCAATCTCTCAGAGAGTTTTGAGAATTCTGCCACCATTGATGTAGGTTATGCAGACGCAGTTACCGGGGCCAAGCATATAAAAATGCTGGGACTCGCAGGAGTTTATAGCCAGATGCTGTTTGAGAATATTCCTTATCTCAGGGGACTAGAATCAGCATTCGGACTCAATTTTGTCCCCGGTCCCTGGATGGAGTCTATCCAGATATCAAAGGGAGCAGCGGCGGTTATCAACGGCTACGAATCAACTACTGGCCAGATAAACATCGAATACAAAAAACCAGAGAAGAGTGATCCCTTGTTTTTAAACCTCTTCGCTAATTCCATTGGGAGGATAGAGGCCAACATCACATCTGCCATCAAGCTGAATGAAAAATGGAGTACCATGTTCCTCGTACATGGATCAACCATGCAAAATAAGATTGACAGGGATAAAGATGGCTTTATGGATATCCCCTTGAACCAACAGGTCAATGTGTTCAATCGCTGGAAATATAATCCTGAAGGCAATTTTAGAATCCAATTCGGTTTTTCTGTGTTGGATGAATCAAGGGAAGGCGGTGAACTGGACTTTGACTATGAAAGGGATCAGGGGACAATGAATTCCTATGGGATAAATATTCAATCAAGTAAATACCACGGGTTTGCAAAAATCGGTATTCTACTCCCAAACAAACCCGGTCAAAGTATTGGTTTCCAGACTTCTGTGACAAGTTTTCAGCAGGACGGTCTTTTCGGACTTCAGCGCTATTCCGGTGATCAGAGTTCCGTTTATGCGAACCTTATTTACCAGGGAATAATTGGAAACACCAACCATATGATTAGCACCGGGGGAAGTTTTCAATACGATGATTACCGTGAATTTCTGAATACTGATCTGCATAGTCGGACAGAATGGGTGCCCGGGATTTTCGGACAATACACCTATACAAGTCCTCAGAAATTCAATGGAATCGCCGGACTTCGCATGGATTACAATTCGGTCTACGGATTGCTTATCACTCCCAGGCTTCACATGCGTTACATGCTGGATGAGAATACCTCTTTACGCGCTTCCGCTGGAAGGGGTTATCGTTCAGCGAATGTGCTTTCTGAAAATCTTGGACTTTTGGCCAGTTCAAGGATTTTTTATTTCACAGAAGACCTGAAAATGGAGAGAGCCTGGAATTATGGGGTGAATTTGACGCGGGACTGGCATTTGGGAAGTGAAAAAGAACTGACCGCCAGTATTGACCTGTACCGTACGGATTTTCAAAACCAGGTAATTGTTGATCGGGACCAGGATGCTAACGGGGTATATTTTTACAATCTGGATGGTAAATCTTTTTCCAATAATTTCCAGGCTGAAGTCATAATTGAACCTGTTGAACGATTCGAGATAACAGCAGCCTACAGGTTCAGTGATGTTAAAAGCACCATCCATGGAGAAATCCTTGAAGTACCCCTGACATCGCGGTACAAGGGTTTAATGACTCTTTCATACGCAACGCCCTTCCGAAAATGGGCTTTTGATTTCACCGGACAGCTTAATGGACAATCCCGTCTCCCTGATACCCGGATGAATCCACCAGAATACCAGTTGGGAGAATATTCTCCACAATATTTTATTTTACACGCCCAGGTAAGCAAGAGGTTTAAATGGTTTGAGATCTATGCCGGTGGGGAAAACCTGACGGATTTCCGACAGGAAAATCCCATCCTGGCAGCAGAAGATCCCTTTGGTCCCAATTTTGACGCATCAATTGTTTGGGGCCCCTTACTTGGGAGAAGGTTTTATGCAGGTATCAGGTATACACTGAAATGACTTTACAACCTGGTGTCCAGCTTGGAAAAGGAGCTGAGTTAGAAATAATCATATCATAATTGAATTGGAATAATTAAATATTTATAAAATGAGAACAATACCAGTTTTAGTATCATTGATGTTTCTGCTCGCAGGAGCAAATGCAATGGGAGGTAAATATGAGGAAATAAAGATCAAAACCTCAGCCCAATGCGACATGTGTAAGGAAAGAATTGAGGAAGCCCTCGCTTTTGAAAAAGGAGTCAAGAAGTCGGAGCTCGACATTGAGACAAAGATTATAACCGTAACCTACAAGAAAGGAAAAGCAACACCTGAATCGATCCGGAAGGCTATCTCAAAAGCCGGTTATGATGCGGATGATGTGAATGCAGATCCTAAAGCATATGTTAAGCTTGATGCCTGCTGCAAAAAGCCTGAGGATCCGAATCACGAAGGTCATTGACAATCTTTATTGAAAAAGCTCCGAATCAAAGATTCAGAGCTTTTCAATTGTCATTTTCTGTCTGCCCCTGTTATACAGAGCTTAGATTTTAGCGGGGTAGCAAGATCGATATAATCTATTGCTTTTTTCCCTGGGCAGCTACGGCAGCAGCTTTGGCAGCAATTGCTTCCTGGTCTCCCAGGTAATAGTGCTTGATGGGTTTCAGATTCTCATCAAGTTCATAAACCAGCGGGATACCCGTTGGTATGTTCAGCTTAATGATATCTTCTTCTGACACTTCATCAAGGTACTTTACGAGAGCACGAAGGCTGTTTCCGTGTGCAGCAATTAAAACCCTTTTTCCGCTTTTGATGGCCGGAGCAATGGTATCAAACCAATGAGGAAGGAATCTGTCTACAGTGAGTTTTAAAGATTCAGTTGTAGGAATATCTTTCTCGTCCATATCTGCATAAGCAGGATGGTTTCCAGGCCAGCGTTCATCTGATTTCTCAAGATCTGGTGGTGGAATATCATAACTCCTTCTCCAGACCAGCACCTGCTCTTCACCGTGCTTTTCGGCGGTTTCAGCTTTGTTGAGT
>JAUUZM010000082.1 GCA_030589965.1 Bacteroides sp. | reverse complement strand
GGTATGGATACCTGCACCGTGACGGAAGAATATCGGTCCCGCTGAAAGGTAATTTATGGAAAGGTCCTTTCCATATCCCGAGAATGCAAATGATGGCCTGGAAAATTCTGGAAGAAATTAAATCAGGTAATATCAAGGGTTGAAGAGGAAAAAATACTGGACCACAGCAAATGGGGGCTTGCCCCTTCGCTATTATCATGGCATGATCCCTTTGCAATCAGCTGTGAGTCTATGTATTGAATAGCAGAAAATCTTCAACATTATCTTTCATTATAATATGCATCTTGCAGTCAGGATATGCGTTAAGAAAAGTCCTGGAGAAACGAACCTTTCTTTTTTGCCATTTTATTTCATAAGCGGAAAGCATACTTTCTGCCTCCTCAATGAGATCTATCTCTTGCTGTTGGGTTGTTCTCCAGAAATACATCGTTGTGTCAATACCTGAATGCCTTAAGAATTTCATCCTCTCACTAACCACAAAATTTTCCCATAAAGCTCCGGTATCAGTTCGTTTTTCAATAGGATTAAATGATCCGATAATCGCATTTCTGATCCCATTATCACAGAAATATATTTTCTTACCTTTTTTAATTTCGTTTCTAACATTGCGGCTAAAGGCAGGCAAGCGAAAGATGATATATGCTTTCTCAAGAAGATCAATATATTTTTCAACAGTTTCACCTTTAGCTTGAACCATATTGCCAATTTCATTGAACGATATTTCGTTCCCAACCTGAAGAGCCAATGCCCTTAAAATCTTCTCCAGGAGAAAGGTCTTATTAATCTTCCCCAACATTAAAATATCTTTATACAGATAGCTGCCGGCAATCAACTTCAGATGTTCCTTTGCCAGGATTTCATTGTTAACTATTTCCGGATAATAGCCAAAAATCATTCTATGCTCCAGCACTCTTTTTTCTTCAAGTAAACCGTATTGAGCTACCAATTCCCCGAATGAGAAGGGATACAGTTTGAATTCATATTTTCTTCCTGTGAGACTTTCGGCTGTTTTATCTGCTAACTCAAAAGCAGAGGAGCCTGTGGCCACTATCTGAATATCCTTCAACTGGTCGGAAATTAGCTTAAGTGTAATCCCAATATCTTTAATCCCCTGGGCTTCATCAATAATAACAAGTTTATTGTTGCCAAAATAAGCCTTAAGCTTTCGCGATGTCGCATTTGACAACAACTCTCTTACATCCGGTTCATCTCCATTCAACACCAGTGTTTGTTCGTTAATCTCTCCAGCAATCTTATTTATCAAGGTTGTCTTACCCACCTGTCTGGCGCCAAAAATGAGTATAGCTTTGCCTTTGAACAGTTTGTCTAGTATGGCCTTTTCAATAATTCTATCTATCATCATTTTGAATAATCGACATGGTGTTTACTGATAAATATAATATAAATATATCATAATGGAAAAATATAATAATATTTATATTCTTTAAAGGAAATATATTATGTTTTCGGATACTCTGAAGGCTTTAGTCTGCCAGAAGAAAATATATAAAATATATGCAATCAATGATACTTGTAAGGAGAGGCAGTAGTATATTTAATTAAAAACTACTAAGTTGATTTACATTATTGAATAGAAAGTGCTAATTTACCGGATCTTTTTTCTGACCATATTTATATAAGTATATAATCCAAAATTTCATGAAATTAGTTAGAATTGATTTTATTATTCTCGCTGTATTCTTCAGTATTGTCCTCCTGATTGGATACATAGCCTCAAAAAAGGCAGGAAAAAACACATCAGAATTCTTTTTAGGGGGACGGGGAATGCCCTGGTGGCTGCTGGGTATTTCCATGGTAGCCTGTACGTTCTCAGCCGATACTCCGAACCTGGTAACCGGCTTTGTCCGTGAAGACGGGGTAGGTAAGAACTGGGCCTGGTGGGCTTTCCTGATCACAGGGATGGTAACTGTCTTTATCTACGCCCGCCTCTGGAGGAGGTCTAACGTAATGACTGACCTTGAATTTTATGAGATCAGGTACAGGGGGAAAATTGCTTCATTCCTGCGTGGATTCAGGGCAATTTACCTGGGTGTATTCTTCAATACGCTGATCATGGGTACCGTAACCCTGGCAGCCATTAAGATCGGGGATGTGATGTTCGGCATTAAACCCTGGATTACTGTGGTATCAGCCTCTGCAATCGTAGTGCTATATGCTGGACTCGGGGGACTCAGAGGTGTGGTATGGGCAGATTTCTTTCAATATTCCATTGCCATGTTCGGAGCGGTGCTGGCTGCTGTCGTGGCCATCAGGCAGCCGGAAGTGCAGGAAATCGGTGGACTGCATGGAATGCTTGAACAGCTGGGCAGCAAGGCCGCATTCTTTCCTGATCTGAGCAATCCTTCCGTATACATTCCCCTGCTGATCATTCCCATTGCGGTCCAGTGGTGGGCCGTATGGTACCCGGGTGCAGAACCTGGCGGTGGAGGTTATATTGCCCAGCGAATGTTATCGGCTAAAAATGAGAAGAATGCCATTGGCGCCACCTTGCTGTTTAACTTCGCTCATTATGCCCTGCGTCCCTGGCCCTGGATCATTGTAGCCCTGGCATCCATTATTATTTACCCTGACCTGGATTCGATCCGGGCAGAATTCCCGAATCTCACGGAAACTTATTTAAAGGACGATATTGCCTACCCTGTTATGCTGTCAAAGTTATCTGCCGGATGGCTGGGACTTGTAGTGGCATCCATCATAGCAGCTTATATGTCAACCATCGGTACGCATCTGAACTGGGGCTCATCTTATGTTGTAAATGATTTTTACAGACGGTTTGTACGCAAAGATGCCTCTGAAAAGGAACTGGTAAAGGTTGGAAGAATTACCACGGTTGTCCTAATGATCATTGCAGGGACCTTTGCCTTGACCTTCCTTAACAATGCAACACAGGCCTTTGATATTCTTTTATTATCGGGAGCCGGATCCGGTGCCATTTACCTGCTACGCTGGTTCTGGTGGCGTATCAATGCATGGACAGAGATTGTTGCCATGATATTTGCTACCGCTTTCGCAGTGGTCCTGGTTTTCATTGTTCCTGATGAAGCAGTTGTAACCACCAACCTGGATGCTTTTACGGTTAAATTATTAATCGCTGTCACCGGGACAACCATCGTCTGGCTGGTAACTACCTTTGTTACTAAACCGGAGCGTATGGAAACCCTGTATGAATTCTTTATGTTGACCCATCCAGGAGGTCCCGGATGGAAGAAAGTTGTACGGCATGCTGAAGCAGCTGGAAAGAACATTAATGAAATGGAGGAAGGGAAGAAATGGGAAATGCCGCAGCAGCTTCTGATGGTATTTATCGGAATAATAGTCATATACGGTTGCTTGTTCTCAATTGGCAGTTTTGTATATGGCAACACGCTTCCCGGGGTCATCACCGGTGCCATTGCAGTGGTTGGAACAGTCATCATGTTCAGGTTACTGGACAAGCTGAGGGTAGACGGTAAAGCTTAATGTGAACAGTAAATAATTGAAAAATGGAGACAGTATTTTCTCCCGTAGAAAAAGCCTTTCTAAAAGAAGCTGGTAACTATGAGATGACAACCAGGTTACCATATATCCTGGTTGAAAATTTCCCGAAACTGGGATTAATGACCTCCCTTAGATTCCTGGAGTGGGTCCTTGAAAATCCGGAGGGAGTGATCAGCCTCCCGACAGGAAAGACACCTGAATTCTTTATCAAGCACACAGAGTTCCTCCTGGAAAACTGGAACAGGAAGAGAGGGGAAGAAATCAGAAAGGCGTATGGATTGGAAAGTGCGAAGAAACCCGATCTGTGTGGATTGAGGTTTGTCCAGATTGATGAGTTTTACCCGATCTCTCCCGATCAGCATAACAGTTTTTACAATTATGTAGATAACTATTATATAAAGGGATTTGGACTGGACCGGAAAAGATCTCTGCTGATCAATTCCGATGAAATATCACTCACAAAAGGAAAACATTTCTCAGAGGTTTTCCCTGATTCTCAGGTGGATTTATCACTTATTTACCGCGATCCCAAAACGGATCTGGAGAAATGCCAGCAGGCATCCATCTTAAAGATCAATGACTGGTGTCACGATTACGAGGAAAAGATCCGTGAAATGGGAGGCATCGGATTCTTCCTGGGTGGTATAGGTCCAGATGGCCACATTGCGTTTAATGTGAGGGGTTCGGAACACCATTCATCAACAAGGCTTACACCTACCAATTTTGAAACCCAGGCTGTTGCCGCAGGAGACCTCGGCGGGATTGAAGTCTCTCGAAGCCGGCTTGTCATAACCATAGGCCTTGAATCGATTACCTACAATCCTGAAGGAGTAGCCATAATATTCGCAGCTGGAGAGGCCAAGGCAGACATTGTGAAAGCCTCCCTGGAGAGTGATATATCCAGTGTATATCCTGCCACCGCCCTCCAAAAATTGCGGAATGCCCGTTTTTACCTGACCACAGGTGCTGCAAATAAGCTGCATGACAGTATTGACCGGTATTACCGGACTGGCACATGGACCCATGAAAAGACAGAGCGCGCCATCATTGATCTGTGTCAGAAAATCGATAAGTATGGCGACCATCTTGTCATGGATGATCTTAAAAGCGATCCATACTGCAGCATGATACCAGGCATGAATGAAGATACAGTCCAGTCAGTAAAGGATTCGATCCAGGCCAAAATTGTGAAAGGGATTGAAAAAGAAAAAAACCAGGTATTTTATCATACCGGACCGCATCATGATGACATCATGCTGGGCATAATGCCTCCTATAAACCGGCAGTTAAGAGACGCTTCCAATGAATTTTATTTCTCTGTACTGACCTCAGGTTTTACCGCAGTTACCAATATATTCATTGTCTCCTTATTGACTGATGTGAAACGATTTTTAAATACATCAGAAATACAAATGACAAAATATCCTGATTTTTTCGAGGACGGTTACAAACGAAAATGGGATAAGGATGTCAGTCATTACCTTGATAATATTGCAGCTCAAAACGACAATGAGCTCAGGCGCGGAATATCTCACCGGATTGTGAGAGCTATTGTCGATATATGGAAAGTAAAAAGTCTCGAAAAACTACATTTCACCATTGATGAAATTCTTTCCATACTGAGAAAAAGTTATGATGGGAGCCAGAATCCACCCAAGATACAGAAACTCAAAGGAATGGTCAGGGAATTTGAGGAGGAGCTGATCTGGGCACATTATGGCGTACCTGTAAAAAATGTGCATCATTTAAGGCTGGGCTTTTATAAAGGGGACATATTTACCGAACAACCCGACCGCAGCCGGGATGTTATACCCATTCTTGAAGCGTTCAGGAAAGTAAAGCCAACCGTTATCAGCCTGGCTTTTGATCCGGAAGGCAGTGGTCCGGATACACACTATAAAGTCCTGCAGGCCATTGCAGAGGCTGTCAGGGAATGGGGAAAGGAAACAGATACTTCGAAACTGCGGATCATCGGATATAGGAATGTCTGGTTCAGGTTTCATCCGTCCGATGTTAATGTAATTGTTCCGGTGTCATTGAATTCTTTGTCCATCATGGATCAATCCTTCACCAATTGCTATATCAGCCAGGTGAATGCGTCATTCCCCAGTTACGAGTATGATGGAAAATTCAGCCTTCTAGCACAGAGAATATGGGTCGAACAATTGGAACAACTGCAATTACTGCTGGGTAAAGACTACTTTTACAATAATGAAAACCTGTTGTTAAAAGCAACGCATGGCCTTCTGTATTACAAGGAAATGATGGTTGAAGAATTCATCCAGCATGCCAGGGAACTGGAGAAGGCACTGGAAGGTGAACTTTAAACACCAAAACATCCTTCCATGCTCCTTGACATTTAGTTTTTATTCGGGCTTTTTGGGAGGTCTCTGAATTTCCGGGGATTTTTATTTATAAGGATCCCTTTGTCCTTTTCTTCCATGCTATACAGTTCAGATAGCGGAAGATCTCCGAGATTCACCAATAGTGACCTTACCTTGATATCAATTCCCATTCGATCCTGATTACCTGAAAATTCTTTATTTAACAGATTACGAAGTTCCGGTATATAGTTTCTGAGTTGCTCTTTTTGCCCGATGTACCAGGATAGTGTCTCAAGTGAGGAATATGCAGGATTATAATTAGATTCCAGGAGTTCAAGTAACTTGGATAATCCTTTTTCATTTTCTCCTAAATAACAAGCAGCTTCTGCAGCAGCAGAGGCTACTTCAGGTACAGAATCATAAATGGCCCTTAATACCTCCTCAGGGCAATAGGTTATTATTTCCTGAGAACCAAGTGTGTTAAAGCCAATAGCTCCCCAGAACCGCATCTCCGGTATTGGATGGCGGAGCAATGATTTAAGTTTGTTTATATCCTCAACAGTAGGCATACTTGCCATCTCTGCAGCTTCAATCAGTTCATTGACAGGAAAATTGGTATCCTGTACCCATTGGTAAAGTCCACCTGGCTTTTTCCTTCTGCCACGGACAAAAAATCCGAGATCCTCAGTTTCTCGTACATGTTGTGAAACTTCCCTGCGCATAGATTGAAGAATTTCCATATATCCAGGATCATTTGCCAGGTTTTGAAGTTCCCATGGATCATTGGATAGGTCAAAAAGCATTTCGGCTTGTTTTGGCCTGTAGGGTTGCAACCATTCTTCCTGTATACATTTTCCCGAAATGACGTACTCATCCCATGCCAGATTTGCCGGCATTCCCCATTGGTAGAAATTTCTCAAACAAAAAGGTTTATGCGGTATGTAATTCCTGATGTATTTGTATCTGCCATCAGTAGCTGTGCGACAGGGATCAAAATGATAGTTTTCCTGGTTAGTACGAAATCCGAACTGATATTTTCGCGGAGTTTGGGCATAAGAGCCCATGATTGCCTTTCCCTGCATAAATTCCGGAGGTTTAATTCCGGCCAGGGATAAAACCGTCGGAGCAAGATCAACAAAACCTACCAGCTGTGTCGTAACAATTCCCGATTCAATATTAAGTTCTTTCTGCCATTTGGGTGGGACGTAAATAATAAGAGGAATATGTAATCCTGTTTCATAGGGGAATCCCTTGCCCCTGGGAAGGCATCCCCCATGATCGCTGAAAAAAAAGATGATGGTATTTTCATCAAGCCCCCGGATTTTGAGGTCGTCCAGGAATGCTTTGACCCATTCATCAGAATCACGCGAAGCTTCCAGCTGGTATGCTTCATCTGAACGCATGGCCGGTAAATCTGGTATATGCCCCGGCAGTTGAAGAGTTTCCGGATCTATCCCCAATGCCTTAAAGTCACGGCGCCCTTCCAGGGTAATCGAACGGACCCTGCCCATATGAGTGGCTTCAGTATTGAAAACTGAGAAAAACGGTTGCCCGGGTTTTCTAGCGGGACTATTATACGTAGCTTCTTTTCCGCATTCATCCCACAAGCTCTTGTCATCAATAGTGGTATTATAGTCTGTTTTATAATTATTTGTGCAAAAATAGCCAGCCTCTCTCAGGTATTGGGTATAAAAAATATCATCAGGCGTATCATAATCTTCCCTGTGTATATCCATACCATAGGTAGTGGCATAACAACCGGTGATCAGCGTTGATCTTGCAGGAGAGCAATGTGGTGCGGTCGAACTTGCATTTGCAAATTGAATTCCGCTTCTTGCAAGCATATCAATTTCCGGGGTTTTTATGTCCCTATTGCCATAACAACCAAATTGGTACTCGCTGGTGTCCTCAATGGTCAGCCAGAGGAAATTGGGACTGGTTTGTTTCCGGTCATTTGTGCCTGAGGGTGAATGGCCTGAAATAGGAATAGTTAACAGGATAAAAATAAAGGAGTATATTTTAGTAGTCATTGCTGTAAAAGATTTCTGAAATTATTTGATGAATTGATTTCATTTTTTATTAATCGGATTTAGTGTTTTACATATCTTTATAATGCCTTCAAGCATTAATAGAGACAGTAATTTAAGAGGTTCTATGTTATTCACAATGCAATACAGTCTAAATTTGTTAATTGCTGATCATTATTATCAAATTACTTAACCTTATGAGATTAGTTTTCAGAGTTTGTACAATGGCAATGATCCTATTGCAGGGTTTATCAGTCACCTCAATTGCCCAAACACAAAACGAACTTGAATGGCAAGAAGTAGACGGCGTATCAATTCCAATTCCGCCAATGGAACATCCTCGACTTTATCTTAGAGAATGGGACATCCCTGATCTGGAACGGAGAATGTCAGACCCGGTTTTGTATCCAGTATGGAAAGAGTTGGAAAGAATGGCTGCAGAGAATCTGCCGGATGTGGAAGATTCAGAAAAGAACTGGCGTTATTATGTACAGCAAAGAGGAGCCAAAGTACGTGCGGAACTTTATGCCTTACGGTATCTTGTGAGCCGGGATAAGACACTGGGCAGGAAGGCAATAAAGACTGCTCTTGATACCATAAAACAGAGTGTATGGCCACCAGGAGTGCAGGACATAGCCCGGTCAGTCGGTAGAATGATGGTCACCGGGGCAATCGTTTATGATTGGTGTTATGATCTTTTAACGCCCATTGAAAAAGAGGAATTTGTAGCTGAGTTCCTGCGGATGGCCAGGATGCTGGAATGCGGATACCCTCCGGTTACACAGGGCTCGGTAACAGGTCATTCTGCAGAATGGATGATTATGAGAGATCTGATATCTGCTGGCATTGCCATATATGATGAATTCCCTGAAATGTATAAGCTTACAGCCGAACGTATTTTCAGGGAACATATACCTGTGCGAAATTGGTTCTATCCTTCCCATGCCTATCACCAGGGTTCATCATACAACAAGGTAAGGTATGCTTCCGATCTATATGCTTTGTGGATCTTTGACAGGATGGGGGCAGGCAATGTTTTTCACCCATCTATGCAATTTATTCCATATCACTGGTTTTATATCAGGCGTCCCGACGGACAATTCCTCCCCAGTGGTGATGTGAACTACTCACGCGGAAAACCAGTTTCTTTAGGATTGCTCGCAATGTTATCTGGAAGTTACTTCCAGGACGAATATATCAATAGTGAATTCCTGAAAAGCCCCTCCATCGATAGCCGTGATAAATTCTTTGAATTCCTCTGGAGAGACACTGACCTGGGTATGAAGGAACCAGATGATTTACCACTTACCCGATATTTTGGATTCCCGCATGGATGGATGGTCGCTCGCACCGGTTGGGGTAAAAACTCTGTGATAGCCGAGATGAAGATAAATGAGTACAATTTTATAAATCATCAGCACCACGATGCAGGCGCTTTCCAGATATACTACAGAGGTCCCCTGGCCATTGATGCCGGGATGTATTCAGGCACATCCGGTGGAGGCAAAGGATATAACAGTCCTCATAATAAAAATTATTTTAAAAGGACCATCGCTCATAACAGCCTTTTAATATATGATCCCGATGAGGTATTTAAAACAATAGGTTACGGAGGGAAATTCAAAACTGAATTTGCGGAGAATGATGGGGGACAGAGGTTGCCGGGTGATGGATGGTTCGCTCCTAAAACATTGGACGACCTGCTTTCAAAAGATTATAAAACAGGCAAGGTATTGGCCCAGGGATTCGGTCCTGACTATATGCAACCGGATTATACTTACCTGAAAGGTGATATTACCGAAGCTTACAGTTCAAAAGTAAAGGAGGTGAAACGTTCATTTGTGTTTCTGAACTTCGACAATGAGTATATCCCGGCTTCTCTGATTGTATTTGATAAGGTAATATCAAGCAACCCGGAATTCAGGAAGTACTGGTTATTGCATAGCATAGAAGAACCTGAAGTTACAGAAAGTGAAATAATCATTACGCGTACAAAAAATGGTGATAGCGGAAAACTCATAAATACTGCCCTTTTACCAGGTGCAGACAATTCAGTTATTACTGCTGTGGGTGGACCAGGAAAGGAGTTCTGGGTGTTTGGTGAAAACTATGAAAATGAGCCTATAGGAGGAAGGGATCCTGCGGGGGAAAGGGGAAAATGGCGCATCGAGATTTCACCATCAGCTTCCGTTGAAAAGGACTACTTCCTTAATGTGATGCAGGTGATGGACAAGGATTATGAAAACAGGTATGAGGTGGAATTGATAGAAGGGGACAAGGTTGTTGG
>JAUUZM010000090.1 GCA_030589965.1 Bacteroides sp. | reverse complement strand
TGCAAGGTCATATTCCAGCATTATGGCATCTCCGTTCAACCTCCGCCTGGGTATCCAGATACCGTCCTCGTAGCTTCACTCATCCACCTGCAGCAATGCTGCTATAGGTGGACCAGGGGTCACAGGAGAAAATGATATTTGAACATCTTTTCCCGTAAGGATAAATTCTTCCGGTGCAACTTCGATTATGAGGGCATACCCCTGATCGGGGACAAAGTCTGATCCTCGGGTTTTCCTTAATTCAATATGCATTTTGTAATCCCCTGCCACTAATTCCTCTACCGGATTAATACCTTTCTTCAGGAGAACTGCATTAATGCTTCCATTCTGCTGGGCTTCCAGGATCACCGGGGCCATATCCCCAGCCAGCTTATAGGCTTTCGGGATGGCACCGTTCGCCGGATCAGTAACCCTGCCTTCAATTCCGAATGGGGAATACCCTATCGCACTATGCCTTCCAAGCGCATAAAACAGGTGGCCGGCTCCCTGCTCTCCTGCACGGGATTCCGGAATGAACAATGCATTATCAGATCGGGTATAAAGAGCGCAGATTTCAGCAAAATTGGGCAGGTAAATATCGGGACAGAGCAGGTCAATATTGGTACCGCCTGCCCTCCAGATATCCAGCACATGAGCCTGTGGCCCCCCTGATGGATAATCCCCTGGGCCCCTGTCCTGAGGCTGAACAATCCAGGCATTCACAAACATGGGCAGTTCATACTCTTCTTTGCCCTTTATGACAGAATAATCAATATACCTGGCATAATACCAGGCCATAAAAAGTTCATCACATTGTACACTCTTACCAAAAACCTCTTCCCAACTGCCAAAAGCTTTGAAATTTGTACTTCCCCAGACCTCCAGGAGTTCAGGCAGGAGATTCTCTTTGTTCTCCTGCAGGTATTTCATAAGCTCCTCGGGTACAGCAGAATTAAAAGCCTCATTCCCCGCCATACTATAATCCCGTGGTGAACCGAGAATACCCACTTCATTCTGCACCTGGACCATTATAACGGTGCGTTCTTTCGAGTCTTTTTCTTTAAGATACTTCATCATGGCTGCGAAAGCCCTGGCGTCTGCTTTCATGGCCTCCTGACTCAGAGCAGAAATAATTTCAAGGCTTTTTCCCTCTCGGGTTTTCACCCTCGGGAATCTTTCATAGTCTTTCTTCACCCAGGCCGGCATGTAGTGGGATTGCCCGTTCTTCCATGCCCCAAACCATAGTAGGGATAGACGGAGATCATGTACCCTGGCATCTTCCAATAATTCATCCACAAGGGAAAAGTCAAATACGCCTTCTTCCGGTTCTACAAGTGCCCATTCCACCACCGCCAATACTGTATTGAGGTTCATGGACTCGAGCTTTGGCCAGATATCCTTCATGTATTCCCGGCTCGAGGAGCTTGAATTATGCAATTCCCCTCCAAGTACCAGGAAAGGTTCCCCGTCCACAATAAGCTGTTGAGCCTCTCCCCGTTTTTCAAGAAATGGGACTGGCTTTTCATCGGATCCAGGGGTTCCACCGGGGTCTGCACCGGCACATCCAAAAAATAATATAATTGAAAAAAGTAGGAAGGTTCCGGTTGATAATACGTTTTTAGTCATGGTTTATGGATAAGTGTATTACTGGATTGTATCTTCTCGAGATGTGAATTCAGAGAGAATGCTTCTCCCTTTTTTGTTTTGACCCGGATCATCTTTTCCCCATACCGGATCTGGCATTCATTACCAAGTTTTGACAGAATATGTACCTGCGTCATCTCTCCATTCTCCCAGTCAATATCCACCTCAAAACCGCCTCTTGCACAAATGCCATGAATATGTCCCGTTTGCCAGTCCCAGGGCAATGCAGGCAACAGATGTATCTCATCCGCATGGCTCTGCATGAGCATCTCGGTAATCCCTGCCGTGGCCCCGAAATTTCCATCAATCTGGAAGGGGGGATGAGTATCAAAGAGGTTATGAAGGGTGGATTTCCTCAATAGTGCCAGAACATTTTCATAGGCGGCCTCCCCATCCAGTAACCTTGCAAAGAAGTTGATGATCCATGCCCGGCTCCATCCTGTATGTCCCCCGCCGTTAGCAAGCCTGGTTTCAATGGTCTTCCGGGCAGCATCCATCAGTTCCGGGTTATTCTGCATGGTAATCTGCCTTCCGGGGTGCAATCCGAAAAGATGTGAAATATGCCGGTGACCGGAATCGGCTTCAGGATATTCCTTCCTCCACTCCATCAGCCTGCCATCTGAACCAATGGTAACAGGTGCCAGATGATCCAGTACATCATTCATCTCATTCATCCACTTCTTTTTCTCTCCAAGAATGCTGCCGGCTTCCAGGGTACTTGTGAGAAGGTCCCAGATGATCATATGATCCATAGTCGGACCCATATCAATGGATACCGTTTTACCTTCCGGAGTCAGGAACTTGTTTTCTGGTGAAATGGATGGGCCGGATACCAGGTATCCGCTTTCAGGATCCTCCACCAGCCAGTCAGCCGAAAACTCTGCCGCCTCCTTCATGATCGGGAAGGCGGTTTTTTCCAGAAACTCCCTGTCTTCAGTAAAGAGGTAATGTTCCCAGAGATGCTGGCAACTCCAGGCGATGCCCATGGGCCACAGTGCATACCGGATTGAACCAGTCGGTTCGGTAAAATGCCAGACATCGGTGGTATGATGTGCCACACTACCCCTGCATCCATAGACTTCCCGGGCGGTTCTCCTTCCATCCGGCCTGAGATCATCGAGAAAAGTGAAGAAGGGCTCATGAAGTTCAGATAGATTCGTAATCTCCGCAGGCCAGTAATTCATCTGTATGTTAATGTTGATATGATAGTCCGCACTCCAGGGAGGTCTTAATCCATCCGCCCAGATTCCTTGTAGATTGGCAGGCAGACAGCCCGGGCGGGAACTGCTGATCAGCAGGTATCTACCGAACTGATAGTAGAGCTCGACCAGCTGGGGATCGATATTTCCGTTTTTCATTGCATCAATCCTGGAATCCGTTGAAAAGTATATAGCGTCGGTTTCTCCAAGATCAAGGTCTACTCGTGAAAAATATTTCTGGTAATCGCTCACATGATCCATCAAAAGATCCTCATAAGACTTCAGGGAGGCGGCATCCAGCTGTTGCCTGGTAATCCGGAATGGATCTTCACCACGATAATCAGTTGCTGCAGTAATGAGCAGTGTAACTGCATTCGCATTTTCCACCAGCAAACTATCTCCTGAAATTCGCATGCTCCCCTTTTCGGGTATCATCTTCATCCTGGCAACCATTTTCACTCCCGTCCCATTCCCAACATGTTCGGAGATGGTAATCATATCATCCTCAAGAACCAGCCTGGCGTTTTTCCCGGGTCTGCTTAGCAGGGCAGCAAAATCAACTGCTCCCTGCCTGTCAGATTCAATTCTGACTACCAGCACCTGGTCAACAGCCGAAGAAAATACTTTCCTCGTGTACTGAACCCGGTCAGCTGTATACATGACCGTTGCCAATGCCGTTTCCAGGTCCAGTTGCCGCCGGTATTCCGATGTTCTTCTGTGATGGGGGAAAAACAAATGCAGATCTCCTAAAGTCTGGTAAGTGTCTCGCGGGGTTCTGGCCCTTTCACTCATAATTTGCGATTGAGCTACTTCTTCCGCCTCCTCGTATTTTCCGTCGAAAAGAAGACGGCGAACCTCTTCCAATCCTTTTCGTGATCCGGGATTAGGATTGTCCTGTTCTTTCCCGGTCCACACCGTTTCCTCATTGAGCTGAAGACGTTCAGTTTCTATACCCCCAAAAACCATGGCTCCCAATCGGCCATTCCCAACAGGAAGGGCATTATTCCATTCTGTTGCCGGATGGCTAAACCATAGCCGAAGGTCATTCATGTCCTGGCCCCCTGCGGTTTCAAAACATAGCATCAATGCCAGGAACACCCATATCATTTCCTTGTGCTTCATCTGATTCATAGTTAAATCTTGAAGTTGGTTCATTTTATTACTTTTTCGGAGTTTGTACTACTCCCTCTCCCCTGTCCCAGTTCTTGTAGCCAAGACATTTGCAATCCATATCTATCATATAACCCCATTTCTCCATATAATAGTCACGTGTTTTGAAATTCTCATCGCCGATCTCTTTTAATTTCCGGTGAAGCTGATCTTCGAGATCAGCCTGAATTCCAGAGAATTCCTGAAGGCCGGCAAGGTTATTCATCTGGTAAGTGTCATCCAGGTCATCAAACAGCATGACTTCACCTTCAGGGGTTCTTGTATAGGTGTACCTGGCGGTCTTTAACCCACGGTATTCGGGATCTTTATAGTTCCCGGCAAAAGGGGAAACAGCCATTACCAGGGCAGCCCGGTCCGTTTTGGGATCCGGAGCCGAAATCAAACCCGACAGGTTATCTCCTTCGATGCTTTCCGGGATATCAATATCGCAAAGACTCAGCAGGGAAGGAAGTATATCCGGTGTGTTAATGGGTGCATTGACAATGGCCCCTTTATTCTGCCCGATACCCGGATAGCTTATAAGGAAGGGTACATTGAGGGCTTCGTCCCAGGCCAGTTGTTTCCGGTAGGGTGACCTTCCATGCGCACCCATCATCTCCCCGTGATCCGAGGTAAAAACCAGGATGGTGTTGTCCATCAGGTCCAGCTCCTTCATACGATCCAGCAGTTCCCCGATGGCTTTATCCGTGGCCGTGCAATGGGCATAATAACCCTTTATTTCCTTATAAACCTTACCATGGATCTCTTCGGGAACATTCGGATTCAGCTTTACTTCTGAGGGAGGATACATTTGTTTATATTCTTCCGGGGCAGTATGGTGCGGAAAATGCGGGGTGGCAATGGATACAAAGAGCAGGAATGGCTGCCGGTCCTGCGCATGATCGCTCAGATATTCCGCTGCATCCTTTGTGATGGAATTCGGGGAATATTCCTCCCAATATTTTATGTCCGGGATATCATTCTCGTAATAGGGCATGTTATTATAATCATGAGAACACTCCAGGGCTTTCCAGTAGTCAAATCCCTGCCTTCGTTCGGGTTCCACGTTATTCGTTCTTCCATGTCCGTCAAGATGCCATTTCCCCAGGTAGGCGGTTTGGTAGCCGGCGGATTGATAGATCTCTGCCATGCATAACTCCTCGGAGGGAAGGTAAATATCGTTCATGATCATTCCGGTGCTTGTGGGGTAACGCCCTGTCAGCAGGGCTGCCCGGTAAGGAGTACAAACGGGACAAACACTCACCGCATTCACGAAACTGACGGACTCCTGAGCCAGCCGGTCAAGGTTCGGGGTTTTTACATTGGGATCACCTGCATACCCGAAGGCCGATGCCCTCCACTGGTCGGTAAGAATGAAAACCACATTTGGTTTTTGAGGTGCCTTACAACCCGTAAACAACATAAGGAACAGAATGGGTATTAAACCAATTGCAGTGATTGCTTTGCTAAATGAATATTTCATATTTTGCGTATTGTATTTTTAAGTGTACTGCGTTTCTACGATTCCAGTTTGTGTTCTGCCCTGTATCTCTCAACGGTTTCAAAGATCATGGAGATCTTAGAATCTTCTACTTTATCGTCCATATTGATGCAGCAAACCCCGGTCAAAGAAGGATCTGCAGAATCATTTATCAATCTTAAAATCGTCGATTCAAGTTCCTTTTCTGAATAATTATTCAGGGTGACCGGGTCCATTCGGATGTTTAGAAAGGTATTGGGTAAATGCTTCCTGAGTATTTTTAAATCTCCGCCCCATCCAACATCCAGGAAATCCAGGGAGGGAAGCTTTGCAAAGGATTCAGCGTAGCGGTGAGGATCATTCCCGCAATAGTGAATGCCAAATGGTCGGTTTTTTCCGGCCCATTCAATATCATATTTCATTAAATACTGCTCATAATCCTCACTGCTGATCATGGTATGCGAACACTGGGAATGCAGCAATAAAGGATTCTCATAAAAACGGGCAACGCGGTTTACTGAAACCGAAGTGGTTTTTGTTTTCTGCTCAACAGATGTGGTGAACTTCGAAATAATACTATGTATGTCGTCAAGGAAGGTTTTTACATTTTCATCCCCCATGGCCATGTCAAGAAAGATCTGTTGTCCGCGGATATCCATGGCAATATTGAGTATCCCTCCCCAGTTTACATCTCCTGTTAGGTAACCTTGTTTTGTTTTCAGTATTTCACACATGGCCTCAAAATCTTTGTAAGTCCTTGTTTTGAAAGCAGCTTCAACATCAACTTTGAGTTCTTCACGGTTATGGCAATGCACCTGAGGCGGATGATTTTCAGTGTACTCCACCTTGCATCCCATTATTTCAGAAAGGAAAAATCCGGCTGCAAGGTGAACCGCACCGATCTCCGGGCGCAGTGTGTCCCTGTCTGCTCCAAGTCCGTATTTCCCCCATCTATCATATAACTCTTGTTCCATTTTTTGTTCGCTTTCCACCCTTTTCAGGGGATGGAAAAAGAAATCCCGGTCGAAGGTTATTCCAGTGTTTTTATGCCACCATTCAGGTGCCAGAACAATATCTACGGGCAGCTTTATAATAGATTTTGTTTTAGACATTATTTTTGTTTTAAATACTGATTTTTTGAGTTTGAGGTTCATATAAATACTCGTAGTATTCAGCAATCAAGTTATCCAAAAATCCTGGTATCCCCAGATCCATTTTCAAGGTTAATATCCATATTGGGTTTATTGGTCTTCCATGCTCCGGCAGTAAAATCCGGCACCTTTATGGAATTTGAATTATTAAGCACGGACCACTCCGATAATTCAACTACCGAACTAAAGGCAGCTGCATCATATACATCCTGATCAAGTGGCAAGCCGGTTCGAAGGCAATCGATGATATGCCAGACATTTATAAGATCCGAACCACCGTGTCCGCTTTTCAGGTCCGCCCCCAGGCCTTTTCTGAAGTCTTCAAATTTATGAAGCAAGCCGGGTTTGTATTTTTCAATCAGTTCATCGTAGGTTTTTTTGTCAGTCCATTTGTGATTGCCGGTAGATATTCTCGGTGGAGCCGGATCGAACAACACGGCTCCTTTTGTTCCGTATACACCATGAATGAGGTTATGTGGAGATGGTGAAGTGGCATCATGCTGAATATTAAGGGTTCGTCCCTGCTTCGTTTTAATGAGCATTGAACTCATATTACCCCGGTATTCCATTTTGGTAAATTCTTCGAAAAAAGGATCATCTTCCGCCAGTTCCTTTGCCTTTCCCTGCATCATAAAATCATTGCTCTCCATGGAAACCATTAAATCAAAACGATCACCCCGGTTAATATTCATCATCTGAGCTATGGGTCCCATGCCATGGGTCGGATAAATATTCCCTTTTCGGGAACCGTACATCCTCAGCCACCACATGTTCCAATACATATTTTTGCCAAAGTTATTCCCCATTTTGCTTGTATTGTATGCCCCGTCACCATGTACGATATCCCCAAAAAATCCCTGTTTCGCCATGTTCAATGTAGTGATATGAAAAGGCATAAAGGAATAATTCTCCATCATCATACAGTGCTTCTTTGTACGTTCCGAAGTTTTTACCAAATCCCAACATTCATCAATGGTTACAGCTGCCGGCACTTCTGTGATTACATGCTTCCCTTGCTCCATGGCATACACCGCCATACTTGCATGCATGTAGGTGGGAGTGGTAATCAGTATGAGGTCTAAATCTTTACGTTCGCATAATTCTTTCCATGCATCATCGGAACCGGAATAATATTCAGGATTGTGATCTGTATTCTCGAGGTTTTTTTTGATCCTTTCAAATCGTTCAGGCAACACATCAGCAGCTGCTTTTATCTCCACATCCGATACCCGGGATATGGTTCCGGCATGATGGGAGCCCCGGTTTCCCGTACCTATTATTCCCATTCTTACCGTACTGATTTTGGGGGCAGCATAGCCCGACATGTTAAATCGCTGCTTGTGGTTCGTTTGATACTCTTCAATTCGTTTGGGTAAAACGCCGAAGTTTTTCTCATCATCCAAACCTTTTGCATAAAGAGCATTTGCAGCCGGAATGCTTAATCCTGCCATGGCGGCCATTTTTAGAAAATCTCTTCTATTATTTCCCATTTCAACCAGAATTTATATTTAGCTTTTGCATAATACCTTAAGTCAATATTTACTTCCAACTTAATTTTTTCAATTCGTAGCACTTGGTGTTGTATCGTTGTCCCTCTTCTCCTGATCAAGCAGTGCCATTTGCATTTTAGTCACAAGTTCCGGATGTTTGGCAGAAAGATCATTCTTCTCGTAAGGATCGGCAGAGAGATCAAACAGTTCTATTTTATCTGCGTCTTCGTGACGATGGACCACCAGTTTCCAGTTGCCCTGATGAAGAGCGGCAGATTTCCATTGTACACCCTGGCAGTAAAGTTCACGTTTCTCCAGTGCCGGGTCCTTTTTTCCTATGAGTAAAGGCCAGATGTTCATACCATCCCATTTTGCATTTTCGGCCTCCGGAATATCCAGCAATGCACATATCGTCGGCATCCAATCCGTAACATGAATCGGTGTCATGACCCTGGCGGGACTTAATTCTTCAGGCCAATGAATAAAAGCGGGAACCCGGATTCCTCCTTCGTAAACCTGTTTCTTCCAGCCTCGCAAGGGGAGATTGAATCCCTTGATCGGGGCATTGGCCTTACCTTCAGGATATTGGAGACTGCCATCGCCATTAGCGCCGCCATTATCGGAAAAGAATATAATGAGGGTATTTTCCCGCTTCCCTGTACGATCCAGTGCTTCCACCATCTTTCCGATCGTGGCATCCATGTGCTGAACGCAAGCCGCATATTGCCTGCGATCAGGTTCAATATGCGAGGCGCTGTCCAACCACTGTTTTGGTTCATCAAAGGGATCGTGAACGGCTGTGAAAGGCACATAGATGAAAAATGGATTACTGTCTGTGGCTTCAATGAACTTAAGAGCTTCCGCAGCAATCAGGTCGGTCACATGACCCTCTTCTTCGATCAGCGTGTCATTGCGGTGCCAGGTTTTCATGTATGGCCCCGCTTTGTAGAGGTGGTTGTAGGGATGCACTCCACCAGCCAGAGAACCGTACGAGTAGTCAAAACCAAATTTTTTGGGTCCCCATTCGGGTTTGGACCCCAGATGCCACTTGCCGCTTATATGGGTAGTGTACCCGGCCTGTTTGAGAGCAAGGGCCAACGTCCATGTTTCCCATGGCAGTACGCGCTCGTTGCTCGGAGTGGTATTTCCAAACCGGCTCCAATATCGCCCGGTCAGCAATGCAGTGCGAGTGGGCGTGCACATCGCCGCCACATAATGTTGTTCGAGCAGTACACCCTGACTCGCAAGGCGGTCGATTTGCGGTGTTCGGATCGGAGAATCGTGATACCCTACATCTGCCCAACCCATATCGTCTGCTACAATCAGAAGTATATTCGGTTTTGAAGAGTTCTTGTCCTTTTCTTTATTGTCAACCATGCTGCATCCCATACATGCTATCATGCACAGACCTGCTATTACAAGGAAAACTCTTCTGCTCTTTTTCATATTAGTCTAAAAAGTACGGTTTATACATTCAGAGTAAAAAAACTAGTTATGTGCCGGATTCATTTTTCATCCAGATAGAAAATCGGCTTGTCTGTCTTTACCTCTTCTTTATAAAATAGAACCGCGCTATCGTTCATCTTGATGTGATGGGTACTTACCAAACGGTACATTTCTGCTCCGGCAAATATTACCGGGCCATATCCATGTCC
>JAUUZM010000276.1 GCA_030589965.1 Bacteroides sp. | reverse complement strand
GCTGCTGCTCCACTCGCCTGTGTTGCAAGTGCAGAAAAATGCTCAGGAACGGGGGTCCAGGTTCCACCAACATTGATCTGTATATCCTTCAAATGTCCTTTATAGGTTTCCTTGGCAGTCACATACCTACCGCCTAAAGCCACTGAAATCATATCATTTATCTCATATGATACATTGGCCTGGTAACCGAAAAATGTGGAACTTCCATCAAAATAGGCATCCAGCCTGTAGGCGCTTACATTTCCACCGGCAGCATTAAGGGCATTTGGCAGATCAGAAACGGGATATTCAAAGGAAGGTAGTCCACTGTTATAAATAGCAGATCCACCTCCTCCAACGGGATTAAATCCAGCAGAAAAAGCCCATTTTCCAGTTTTAAAAACTCCATAGATACCTGGATACAGGGGTGCAGACACCTCACCAAGAAATTCACCCTGGTTAGCGGGATCTCTCTGAGTTAAAACAGGATTATAATTTGTAGTAATCGTCCTTGTCTGGCCAAGAGTCTGATTATTGATAGAAAAATGCAATCCGTTATCCAGCTTGGTCAGTCCGGCCGGATTATAATAGACAGCATCTATACCCACTGTCGCAGCACGATTTCCCAGACGGGTATACATAGCACTCTGGTTGGTATTTGTTACAATACCGCCCGCGAAGATGCTACCTGCCATAAGAAGGACAGCAACCGCGGTTGTAATTGATCTTTTCATAGTTAATAGGTTTGGTTCAATGGAACTAAAGATAGAGGTATTATTAAAAAAAACAAAAGCGCACCGCCGAACCGCTCTGTAAGTTATGTGAAACGAGCTGATTATTTGCGAAATCCATTCTTTTTAAAGAGTTCCTTAAACTTTCCATTCGCAGGCACAACCTGATAATTTTTATTGACGATAAGGTCTGCTATTGACTTAAGGGAATCAACATTCTGGTGTTCTCTTTCCAGAACCGTGGTCCTCCATTCATTCATGGGTTCCTTTCCCCTGATAATCTGGGTCATTTTAGTCTCATGGTAAGTAAGATCAATAAAGACCCTTAAGTCAACATGGTCAGTTTTGATAGCGTATAGGCCATCTACAATGAGAACATCAACTTTTTTAAAATCAGTAATCAGTTTGTCAACCTGTTCTGGTATGATGTCGATACATGGCATCATGGCCTCACGGTCTTCTTTAAATTCCCGGATGTTCTGGTGGATAAGGTTCCAGTCATATTCATCAATCCCAATACTGTCCGCACCCTGGTTCTTCCTCCATTCGGTCCTGAGCAGAGGGGGCACCTTATAATAATTATCGGTATGAATAATTTTGACCCTGATACCCTCAGGTTTCAGTAACATGGCAAGGGAATGTGAGAGTTCGGATTTTCCTGATCCTGACTCGCCTGATATTCCTACAATGTATTTATACCCCTTGGATTTTGAGGTACAGTCCGCCATCATTATATGCCTGATTTTCTCGGCGGCTTGTTTATGCGTTTCCTGGATTAATAGAACATCGCCTAGCATTACACTTATTTTTTCGGTTAATTCAAATATCTACTTCCATTGTATCCCCGGGAACAAGCCCGTAGATGTTCCCTGCAACTTTGATATCAACCGGCTGATTTTCAGAAGAATTCAGCTTGATAATAACTCTGTCAGGAAAGATGTTAAAAGTGTAATAATTTTTCCTAAATGCAAAATTGAATTGAAGATTTTTCCAACCTTCTGGTAAAATCGGATTTACTGATAAGTAATTGTCCCTGAAATGAATGCCTGCGATGGACTGGATAACAAAAAGCAGGGTCGAGCCCATTACTCCGGCATGTATCCCTTCAGCTGTCGTACCTCCTTGAATATCAACATAATCACTGGACAAAGCTTCCATATATAACTTCCATGAGATATCCTTTCTACCCAGTTCATTGGCCAGGTAGGCATGCACGATTCGGCTAAGGGTAGATCCGTGGGAAGTCCGCCCGTAATAATAATCGAAATTTTCTGCGAGTATATTCTCTTTGGCAGCATATCCCAAATTCTTCAGTATCCCGGCAATTTCATCATTATTCAGGTTAAACCAGGTCATCAAAGTATCTGCCTGTTTGGCTACTTTATAATCATCGGGAGATTTACCTTCCGCCTTCAGGATACGGTCCATCCGGTAAATATTAGTGTATTCTTTACGGTAGGCTTCCCAGTCCAGTTCCTTCAGGTCGAAATACCCGTCAAATTGAGCAACTACACCATCCTCATTCATATGGACCTCAAGGTGATCTTTAATATCCTTCCATGTAAGGATCTCCTCATCGTCCAGGTTAATCTTACTTTTCAGTCCCCTGATCTTATTTTCTTCTGTTTTATCAAGGTATCCGCATGCCTTATCAAACATCCAGGCTACCATAAGGTTAGAGTAGGCATTGTCTTTGAGTCCGCCTTCATCCGAGCCGGGCAGATGCTCATGAAACTCATCCGGTCCCATTACTTTCCGAATAGAGTATCTGCCTGAATGATCATCCCTTTCACATTTACTCGCCCAGAAGCGGCAGATCTCAAACAGCATCTCTCCACCCTCCCGGGTAAGGAATTCATCATCCTTACTGATCCAGTAATAATACCAGATATTATAGGCGATTGCAAGGGAAACATGACGTTGCAGGGAACTATAATCATCACCCCATTCTCCAGAAACAGGGTTTAGATGGACTACCTGGGTTTCCTCCCTGCCGTCACTGCCGCTTTGCCAGGGATACATGGCTCCTTTAAAACCATATTGTTTTGCATATTTTCGGGCTTCAGCCAGACGCCGGTAACGATACATCAGAACAGATTTGACAATGTCCGGGAAGTGCAGGCTGTAAAAGTTCAGAATATACAGCTCATCCCAGAATATATGTCCCCTGTAAGCCTCTCCATGTAATCCCCTTGCCGGAATTCCGGCATCCAGTTTAACATTATGCGGGGACGCGGTAAGCATCAGGTGGTAAGTATGCATGCGCAACAGTTTCTGTGCAAACCTGTCCCCTCCCACCTTGATATCTGCCTCTTTCCATATCTCCTCCCATTTTCCGGCGGACCTGAAATGAAGTTTTTCCCAGCTGTTCATTCCCGATAGCTTCTCTCTTGCTGTCTGAAGGGTCAGTCCCGGTCCGGTTTCTCTTGATGACTGAATATTAACCAGTTTTTCCAATGTAATGCTTTCCCCCTGTTTCAAACTAAGTTCTGCCTCCGACTCTACTTTTCCATCTGAGGTAATATGAAGAAAACTGGTATTTGAATTTGTTTGTGAAGTGATCAAACGAAGCCTGGCGGCCATAGCAATCTCGACCTCAGATTGATTTGTATGGACCAGTAAGTACTGGGATTGGCTGTCCCCTCCCTGATCCATTGGTTCAAGATGCTTTTGTTCCAACTGCCGGTAACGTTCTACTCCATCATTAATAATATCACCATCAAGGACGGAACGAATGCCAATTTTTCCGGAATAGTTAATCGGCGTAAGGATATATTTTAATCCGGCGACATGCATATCATCCATGCTTGCAAACCTTTCAGAAATGATCCTTGACTGGTTTCCAGAAGCATCCTCAACAATCATATCCCTGGAAAGGATACCGTCACGGAAAGACATCCTGCGTTCAATCGACAGGATTTTCATATTATTTGGATCCATCCAATCCCCATCCCCAATCCGGAAAGTGACGGGCAGCCAATTGGGTGAATTGACAAGGTCTTCATTTTCTATTTCACGGTCTCCAACTTTTGACGTCAGGCGGTTAAACAGACCGGCCATATAGGTTCCTGGATAATTATTTTCTCCGGCAGGACATTCTTCCATGGCACCACGGGTACCGAAATACCCGTTTCCTACGGCCAATAAAGCTTCTCTTGATTTTTCCTTAAGCGGGTCATAGTCATGGTATACAATCGACCAGCAATCCTGATCCAGTCCGGTTTCGAACCACTTATCTAAACCTGCTATACCTCCCAATTCTGCGATGTCTTCAACCACGATATCGGCACCATTTATCAGGAGTTCCCTGGTATTTTCCTCCCTGGCAATACCAAGTGTTAGTCCGAAGTTACCCTTCCTCCCGGCCTGTACTCCGCTCACAGCATCTTCAACAATCACAGCCTGATCATAGTCCACTCCCAGATTATCACAAGCCGTGGTAAAAATATCGGGTTCCGGTTTTCCCTGGAGACCAAGCTCAGCAGAGACCACTCCGTCTACTCGTGTTTCGAAATACTGTAACAAGTTTGCTGCTTCCAGAACAGGTTTGCAATTTTTGCTTGACGAAGCAACCCCGATCCGGATGCCTTCCTTAATAAGCTCATGTATCAAATCTACTGTTGAATCATACATTTTCACCCCATCACGATCCAATATCTGGTTAAAAACCAGGTTTTTACGATTTCCAAGTCCACATGCAGTCTCAGCTTCCGGCGGATCAGAGGGATCACCGAAGGGTATATCAATACCTCTTGCCTCGAGGAAGGATGCTACTCCCTTATACCTGGGTTTCCCATCTACATGAGGCAGATAATCATCCTGGTGGGTAAATTCCCGGAATGGTTCTCCTTGATTCTCTTCACGTGATCTCAGGAAGGTATCGAACATCTCTTTCCAAGCTATTGAATGCGTAAGAGCAGTCTGTGTGATTACTCCATCCAGGTCAAAAATGACAGCTGTAAAATTGTGTTTGGGCAT
>JAUUZM010000071.1 GCA_030589965.1 Bacteroides sp. | reverse complement strand
GAAAAGGCAAGCGTGGAGGCTTTGGTGGACCAGGAAATGAAAAGGCTGATTCCGTTTATCCCGCAAGGGCATATATACGGATACGGAAACGAACAATTGGAAATACTGCTTGGAAAGTTACTGAAGGAAAAGAGCGCGAGCCTGGCGCTTGCTGAAAGCTGCACAGGGGGAGCGATAGCCCAATTGATAACCTCGGTACCGGGAAGCTCTGCATACTTTAAAGGATCCGTCGTGGCCTATTCTAATGAGATCAAGCAGGAAATACTGGGTGTTGATCCAGATAACATTGAAAAGCATGGAGCGGTCAGCAGGGAAGTTGTCGAACAGATGGCTGAGGGTGCCAGAAAACGATTTGGAGCCGATTATTCAATAGCCACATCAGGTATTGCTGGTCCGGATGGAGGTTCTAAAGAAAAACCTGTAGGGTGTACCTGGATTGCAGTGTCATCAGCGGTTTCAACGGTATCAGAGAGGTACCTGCTTGGAGATCACAGGGGTAGGAATATAACTAAAGCTTCACTCACGGGACTCAATATGCTCCGGAAGTTAGTTATCAACACCAAATAGTTAATAAAAGGCTTGATTAATTAAAGATTTTTAGCGTTATTTGCACACGTTTTTGAAGAGGGTATTTTAAATAAATAGAACAATGGCGAGAGTTTGTCAAATAACAGGGAAGAAAGTGATTACAGGAAATAATGTATCTCACTCAAAGAGACGTACCCGCAGAAAATTTTATCCGAATCTTTTTGATAAGAGGTTTTTCCTGGTCGAAGAAGACCGATGGGTTAAGCTTAGGGTATCTGCTTCCGGTATACGTCTAATAAATAAGAAGGGCTTAAAAATTGCCCTTGAAGAGGCCAAGGTTAAAGGCTTTCTGAAGACATATTAATATTTAAGCTGAAGCGAAATGGCTAAAAAAGGAAATAGAGTACAGGTTATCCTCGAATGCACTGAGCATAAGGATAGTGGTCAACCCGGAACATCCAGGTACATAACCACAAAAAACAGGAAGAATACTCCTGACAGACTAGAAGTAAAAAAATTCAATCCCATACTGAGAAGGGTAACCATTCACAGGGAAATAAAATAAGGCATCATGGCAAAGAAAGTAGTTGCAACATTACAAAGCGGTATTGGAAGGAATTTCACTAAATGTATTAAAATGGTGAAATCACCTCAATCCGGAGCATATCTCTTCGAAGAAGAAGTTGTGCATAACGATCACATTAAAGATTTCTTTAAAAAGGCAGAATAGCTGGAAATATATTCCTGCTGCAGAACTGATTGAGCTTTCTTTATTACAAGAAAGCTTTTTTAGTATCTTGAAGTTGCTTAACCACTAGAATCATAAGGAAATGGGAATCTTTTCGAGGGATAAAAAGGAGTCGCTTAATAAAGGGCTCGAAAAATCCAAAGAAAGTGTATTCAAAAAACTATCCAGGGCGGTCGTGGGAAAATCCCGCGTGGACGAGGAAGTTCTGGATAACCTTGAAGAGGTACTGATCACTTCAGATGTCGGTGTTGACACAACCTTGAAAATCATTGATAGAATTGAGCAGAGGGTCTCCCAGGATAAATACATGGGTACAGAAGAGCTTATTGTAAAATTAAAAGAGGAGATCACCGGATTGCTGGCTGAACACGATAATGCAGGCAAGGAGTTTTCATTTTCAGATCCACTTCCGGTAAAACCATATGTAATTATGGTGGTAGGTGTAAATGGCGTGGGCAAAACCACCACTATTGGAAAGCTTGCCTGGCATTTCAAGGAGGCCGGTAAAAAGGTTTATATGGGTGCGGCAGATACGTTCCGTGCAGCGGCTGTTGACCAGTTAAGCATCTGGGCAGAAAGGGTAGGTGTTGAGATAGTAAAACAGGATATGGGATCGGATCCGGCTTCAGTAGCTTATGATACACTCTCATCTGCTGTTACCAACAGCGTTGATGTGGTTATAATCGATACAGCCGGACGTTTACATAATAAGGTGAACCTGATGAATGAGCTCACCAAAATCAAGCGGGTTATGACCAAGATCCTTCCCGAAGCTCCGCATGAAATACTACTGGTTCTGGACGGGAGTACCGGACAGAATGCATTTGAACAGGCCAAACAATTCACTGCGGCCACTGAGGTTAATGCCCTGGCCCTTACAAAACTGGACGGAACTGCGAAAGGTGGAGTAGTGATAGGCATTTCAGACCAGTTTAAGGTACCCGTCAAATACATTGGCATTGGAGAAAAAATGGAAGATCTCCAGGTTTTCGATCGTGTGGAATTTGTAGATTCCCTGTTCGGTAGCCAGGCTTAAGGTCTGATTCCAGCAAAACCAAACTATGAAATCCCGTCCCCAAAAAGTAAATGTGATAACCCTGGGTTGTTCCAAGAACCTGGTTGATTCAGAAATGCTGATGAAACAAGTGGATGCCCAGGGTATACAGGTAGTTCATGATTCCGTTGATAAGGATGCCCGCACTGTGATAATAAATACCTGCGGATTTATCCAGGACGCAAAACAGGAGTCCATTGACACCATACTTGAATATGTCCGTGAGAAAGAGGAGGGAAGGTTGGATAATGTTTATGTTATGGGCTGCTTATCTGAACGTTATAAGGCTGATCTCGCAAAGGAAATACCTGAAGTGGACCAGTATTTCGGTGTTAACTCTGTTCAGCAAATCATATCTCAGTTGGGGGGAGATTACCGCAAGGAACTGGTGGGAGAGAGGCTTCTGACTACCCCATCCCATTATGCATACCTTAAAATTTCAGAGGGATGTGATCGAAAGTGTTCCTTTTGTGCCATACCGCTTATTCGCGGGAAGCAAAAGTCAAAACCAGTAGAGGAGGTAATCCTGGAGGCTGAGTTATTAGTAAAGAAAGGAGTGAAGGAAATCATATTGATTGCCCAGGATCTGACTGCTTATGGAACTGACCTTTACGGGAAGCGGGAATTATCCCGCCTGCTGGAATCCCTTGCGGGAATTAGTGGATTGCCATGGATAAGACTTCATTATGCTTATCCGGCCGGATTTCCCGATGAGATATTGGAGCAAATAAGGGATTATCCAAATATTTGCAATTACCTTGATATTCCTTTCCAGCATATATCTGATCCTGTATTATCTGCCATGCACAGGGGAATAGACAAGCAGGGCAGTCTAGACCTGCTTGGAAGGATTCGGAATACCATTCCTGATGCTGCAGTGAGGACTACCTTATTGGTAGGACATCCCGGAGAGGATGATGCAGCGTTTAAGGAATTAATGCATTTCGTGGAACATGCACGTTTTGAGAGACTTGGAGTGTTTTCTTATTCAGAGGAAGAAGATACCTGGGGAGCAAAAAACCTCAGGGATTCCATTCCCGGGGATGTGAAAAGGTCCAGGCTTGAAGAACTAATGCAATTGCAGCAGTCCATCTCCCTGAGTATCAACGAGAAAAGAGTAGGAGATGTTTTAGGTGTTATAATAGACAGGGCAGAGGGGGATTATTATATCGCACGCACCCAATTTGATTCTCCTGAAGTTGATAATGAGGTTTTGGTACAATCCAAATCGATTGTATCTCCAGGTGATTTCATCAATGTCAACATAACTGAGGCCAGAGAGTTCGATCTCTATGGTTTTGCTGTCAGGTAATTTATTTTTTCTTGCCAGGCAATGCTTTTTTACCCTTTGGCAATTCTTTGGTTTGCTTCTGAACCTTGATAATAATTTCCTCCTTTTTACTGTCAAAACCCACATTGAGTGTATCACCCTCATCAATATCAGCAGATATTATAACTTCTGCCATGGGGTCTTCCAGGTATTTCTGGATGGCCCTTTTCAGTGGTCTGGCTCCATATTGAACATCGTACCCTTTTTCCGTAATATAATCCTTGGCGGGAGGGGTGATTTTGATATGGTATCCGAGTCCGAGAATCCGGTTATACAATCCCTTGAGTTCAATATCGATAATCTTATGAAGATCATCACGTGTCAGGGCATTGAATAATACAACATCATCAATCCTGTTCAGGAATTCAGGAGCGAAAGCATGCTTAAGCGCTTTCTGGATAACTGATTTTGCATAAGTATTGCTGGCATCCTGCTTGGCCTGGGTGCTGAATCCAACACCCTGTCCAAAGTCTTTTAATTGCCTTGTACCAATATTTGAGGTCATAATCACAATGGTATTGCGAAAATCAACCCTTCGGCCCAGGCTGTCTGTCAACTGTCCCTCATCCATAACCTGGAGAAGGATGTGGAAGACATCCGGATGTGCTTTTTCAATCTCGTCAAGTAATACCACAGAATAGGGTTTCCTGCGAACCTTCTCGGTCAGTTGACCGCCTTCTTCGTAGCCAATATATCCCGGAGGCGCTCCAACAAGTCTTGATACAGAGAATTTCTCCATATACTCGCTCATATCAATGCGGATCAGGTTATCGTGAGATTCAAAAAGATATTGTGCAAGTACCTTGGCAAGCTGGGTTTTACCTACACCAGTGGGACCAAGGAAAATGAATGTTCCAATAGGTTTATTTGGATCTTTTAGTCCGGCCCGGTTACGTTGAATTGACTTGACTACCTTACCAATAGCTTCATCCTGCCCGATGACGGATCCTTTCATTTCTTCAGCCATGGCAAGCAGGCGGGTTCCCTCAGCCTGTGCAATACGTTGCACCGGTACTCCGGTCATCATGGCGACGACTTCAGCAACTTTATCTTCACTGACCTCTTCACGATTTTTGGATAGCTCCTTTTCCCATTTGGATTTTTCATGGTCAAGCATTTCCAGGTATTCTTTCTCGCGGTCGCGGAAACTGGCAGCCCTTTCAAAATTCTGGTTTTTTACTGCCTTGATCTTTTCCTTCTTGGTTTCTTCAATTTCTTCCTCCAGTTTTAGTATCCTTTCAGGAACTACAATATTCGATATATGTACCCTGGACCCTGCTTCATCAAGGGCATCAATGGCCTTGTCTGGGAGGTGGCGATCTGAAATATAGCGTTGGGTGAGGGCGACACATGCCTTAATGGCGTCATCGGTGTAGGTGACATTATGATGCTCCTCATACCTTGCTTTAATATTGTTAAGAATGTCAATGGTTTCTTCAGCATTGGTGGGTTCTACCATAATCTTTTGAAACCTTCTCTCAAGGGCACCGTCTTTTTCAATATGCTGGCGGTATTCGTCAAGTGTGGTTGCGCCGATACATTGAATATCTCCTCTTGCCAGGGCCGGTTTCAGCATGTTTGCAGCATCCAGTGATCCAGTCGCTCCACCTGCACCAACAATGGTATGGATCTCGTCGATGAATAAGATAATGCTGTTGGTTTTACCCAATTCGTTAAGGATGGCTTTCATCCGCTCTTCAAATTGTCCCCTGTACTTTGTCCCGGCAACTATGCTTGCCAGGTCAAGGGTTACTACACGCTTATCAAACAGGACCCGGGATACTTTTCTCTGTATGATCCGGTTCGCCAGTCCCTCTGCTATGGCAGACTTGCCAACGCCGGGCTCACCAATGAGTATTGGATTATTCTTTTTTCTGCGGCTTAGTATCTGGGCAAGCCGTTCTATTTCTCTTTCCCGGCCAACAACGGGGTCCAGGCGGTCCTCTTCAGCAGCCTTGGTAAGATCTATTCCAAAATTATCCAGTACCGGTGTCTCAGAACTGGATTTTCCAGACTGTTGCGGACTTCCCTGTTGACCACCTTTTCCTCCTTCGAATTGTCCTCCCTTTCCCTCGTCTTCGTCATCATCATCTCCGGGGAATTCGGAACGTATATTACCTTTTTTGGTACTTTCCAGTTCCAGCTTGACTGAATCATAATCAATATTATGCTCTGTTAGAACCTGCGTGGTGATGGAATTTTCATCCTTCATCAGGGCCAGAAGTAAATGTCCTGTATCAATGGTATCATCCTGCAGGGATTTAGCCTCCAGATAAACCAGTTTCAAAACCTTTTCTGCTGACTTTAGAAGTGGAATATTATCAGAATCCTGAATTTTAATTGTGCTTTCCGGACGAATCAACTCTTCGACCGACCTCCGGAGGTCATATAATTCCGCTCCCATGAGGACCAGAATGTCAATGGCAAGTCCTTCTCCGTCCCTTAAAATTCCCAGAAAAAGATGCTCTGTACTTATGTGGGCATTGCCCAGTCGAATGGCCTCTTCCTTACTGTAAGAAAGCACATCCTTAATCCGCTGTGAAAACCTTGCGTCCATTGGGTATATATAAAAAAGTCTGTTTGCAAATATAACAATAATAATAGGAACAAAATAAACCGAAAAATGTTGAAAAAATGCACATATAAATGACAAATAAAAGGCAATAAATCAGTATTTTCGGAGTTTGAAATCTGTAATGTAAAAGAAGTATTATAGAGTGATCATATATAGACCCGTATTTTGTCCGGAATCCCGGAAAAAATTCCAGCAATTTTAATGAGTTTTCTTAATAATATAATGCAATGGCTGAAGGAGAAAAGATAGTAAAGATTAATATAGAAGAGGAAATGAAATCAGCCTACATCGATTACTCGATGTCGGTGATTGTTTCCAGGGCGTTACCCGATGTGAGGGATGGATTGAAGCCCGTTCACAGAAGAGTTTTATTCGGCATGTATGAACTGGGTGTAAGAGCCGGTAGTGCCTATAAGAAATCTGCAAGAATAGTGGGAGAGGTGCTTGGTAAGTACCATCCTCATGGTGATTCATCTGTATATGAGGCTATGGTTCGGATGGCACAGGAATGGTCCCTTAGATACCGCCTCGTTGACGGACAGGGAAACTTTGGTTCGGTTGACGGTGACAGTCCGGCTGCCATGCGTTACACCGAAGCCAGGCTGCGCAAGATAGCAGAAGAGACCTTATCGGATATAGATAAAAATACCGTCGATTTCCAGTTGAATTTCGATGACTCTCTCGAAGAGCCTACTGTATTACCGACAAGGATCCCTACACTTCTTCTCAACGGTGCTTCAGGAATCGCGGTTGGTATGGCTACTAATATGCCACCTCATAACCTGAGTGATAGTATCGACGCCATTATTGCCTATATAGAGAATAATGACATCGAAATGGATGAACTTATTGATCTGATGAAGGCTCCTGATTTTCCTACTGGAGGGATCATTTATGGTTACCAGGGAGTTAGAGATGCTTTCGAGACCGGCAGGGGCAGGATTATGATGCGGGCAAAAACGGATATAGAACTTACAGCATCCGGTAGGGAAATGATCATTGTAACCGAAATTCCCTACATGGTGAATAAGGCTGAGATGATTCGTAAGACGGCAGACCTTATCAACGAGAAAAAGATTGAGGGGATTTCCTTTATCAATGATGAATCTGACCGGAATGGAATGCGGATAGTAATAATCCTGAAAAAGGATGCCAATGCCGGTGTGGTTCTTAATCTATTGTTGAAATACACTCAATTACAGTCCAGTTTCAGTGTAAACAATATTGCTCTTGTCAAAGGCAGGCCAAGGACACTCAACCTGAAGCAGATCATATCTTATTTTGTTGAGCACAGGCATGAGGTGGTCGTAAGAAGGACACAGTATGAATTGGAACAGGCGGAGAAAAGGGCACATATCCTGGAAGGATTGCTGATTGCACTTGATAACCTGGATGCTGTTATCAAGCTTATCCGTGCCTCCAAAACCCCTGATATTGCCAGGGAAGGTCTCATGGAACATTTCAGCCTTTCCGAAGTTCAGGCAAAAGCCATTCTCGATATGAGGCTGCAAAGACTTACCGGACTTGAAAGGGATAAAATCAAGGAAGAATATGCAGAACTCCAGAAAATGATCGAATCTTTCAATAAGATACTTTCTGATGAGGGTCTCAGGATGCAAATTATTAAGGATGAACTTTATGAAATAAAGGAAAAGTACGGAGATGAAAGACGTACTGAGATAGTCCCGAATGCAGAAGAGTTCAATCCTGAAGATTTTTATGCTGATGATGAGATGGTTATTACCATTTCACATCTTGGCTACATTAAGCGTACACCCCTTACAGAATACCGTACACAGAACAGAGGTGGAATAGGGGCTAAAGGTTCCGTGACCCGGGATGAGGATTTCGTTGAGCATATGTTCATTGCTACTATGCACAATACATTGCTGCTCTTTACAGAAAAGGGCAAGGTACACTGGCTCAAGGTTTACCAGGTTCCGGAAGGATCCAGAGTCTCCAAAGGCAGGGCCATTCAGAACATCCTGATGATCGGTCCCGCTGATAAGGTCCGTGCCTATATAAATGTGAAAAATCTTTCAGAGGAAGAATACATTAATAATAATTTCATTACACTCTGCACATCTAAAGGTGTTATCAAGAAAACTGCACTCGAGGCGTACTCCCGTCCAAGGCAAAATGGTATTATTGCCATCAATGTCAGGGAAGGGGATTCACTCATCGAAGCCAGGCTTACCAGTGGAAATGCAGAAATCCTGCTGGCCATAAAGTCCGGAAAAGCCATTCGCTTTTCTGAGTCAAAAGTGCGGGCAATGGGAAGAAATGCCTCGGGAGTAAAAGGAATTACTCTTTCTGGTAAAAAAGATGATGCTGTTGTCGGAATGGTCTGTCTGGAAGAGGAAGAAAGAGATATACTTGTTGTATCCGAGAAAGGATTCGGAAAACGCTCAAGTGTTGAGGACTACCGTATTACCAACCGGGGAGGCAAGGGAGTTAAAACCATTAATATCACAGATAAAACAGGACAACTGATTGCTATTAAGGAAGTTACCGATAGTGACGACCTTATGATCATCAATAAGTCCGGAATCGCCATTCGCATGGCTGTAACAGATATGCGGGTTATGGGAAGAGCCACTCAGGGAGTGAAACTAATCAACCTCAGGGAGGGTGATTCAATTGCATCAGTTACCAAGGTTCAGGGATACGAGAGTGATGAGAATACTGAAAATGGTGAAAATGCAGATGCTGATGAGGCATCCGAATAAAAATATTTTTATCTTTACAACCCTGTTGAATAATAGCCTTTAGCAGAAATATGATGAATATCATTTCAGTTTTTGGCAAGGAATTTGATCTTTGCAGATTGAAATAATCTATTTTTGCGGATCGAATAATAATTGTAAACCAAATAACTTTTAAAATGAAACGAGTAATCATTGCATCCTTTTTATTGATCGGATATTTTCTGGCTAACGCCCAGGAATCAGGAGTACCGATGATGAATTATAATGCACTTGAAAAGAAAATTAAAAAAAGCGATGAAGCCATCGTACATGAGAAATCCAAACTTAAGGCATCTACCTGGTTTGACAGGGGTGAACTTCTGCAGGATGCTCATGATGTTAATATTGAGCATATCCGACTGGGAATGACTGATACAGAAGCTAAACTCTTTATGAAGGAGCCAAACGAGGTTAAAACTTTGGAAGAGGACGGAGCGATGACCGAAGAGCATGTCTATGACAGGATAGTATTGATATACAGGAATGGAGTTGTTGTGGATTGGAAGGAAACTAAAGTCCTTCATCCTGATCCGCTGCCCGAGGCTTTGACGGCATATAGAGAAGCTTTAAAGCTGGACGAAAAGGATAAACTTGGTGAAAAGGTAAAAGATAATCTTGATCGCTTGAAAATGCAGGCTGAGAATGATGCGGTACGCCACTTTACCCATGAAGAATTTGATAAGGCCCTTGCAAAATTTGAATTGATCCAGGAAATAAGCAAAACAGATCTATACAATGGTTTCCTTGATACTGTTATAATATACAATTCAGCCCTGGCTGCAAGAAATTCAGGAGACCATGAAAAATCAGCTTACTATTTTGAGAAGTCTGCAGAGATCAGTTGGGGCGGCAGTGATACATACTATCTACTTAAGAATGAATACATTAGCCTTGATGATTCAACTAAAGCTCTGGATGCTTTGGAGCGTGGATTAGCCGTATTTCCCGACTCAACACTGATAATATTTGAACTGGTTAATTACCATCTTTCTTCCGGAAATTCAGAGGAAGGTATGAAATACCTGGAAATGGCTGAAGCATTAGCATCAGATAATCCATCTATATTTTTTGCCAAGGGAACATTATTTGAAAAGCTTGGTAACACTGAAGAGGCATTGAAGGCTTATCAGCAATCCATTGAGGTCGATCCGGAGTTCTATAATTCATGGTTCAATATTGGCGCATTGTATTTTAATACAGCTGTGGAGATGTATGAACTGGCCAATGCAATAGAAGATCTGAAAGAATATAACACAGCGAAAGCAGAAGCAGACGAGGCTTTGAAACTGGCCATTGAACCACTTGAGAAGGCACATACCTTGAATACTGAAGATGTTTCATGCCTTGAAACTCTTTCAACTATATATTACAGGCTACAAATGGAAGAGGATAGAACCAGGGTGCAGGAATTAATTGATGCACTTAAGGAACAATAAATCATATATCGAAGGAGAGGGACTGATTCTACGGTCCCTTTCTTTTAACACAGTCTACTTAACATAATATTAATTATAGGACAAATATTGTAATTTTATCATGTCTTACTTGATGCGAATTCTTCGTTGTATCGGGTCAGTCCAGGGTCAGGTAACAAAACCAGTCGTCTCCATGTTCAGGTGTAGTGAGGTTCTGTCCATTGGTGGTTTTACCACCTTCAATACGCTCAGCGATATCCTGGGCATTGATCCAGGTTACATTATAGTGCCCACCCGTAATATTTAAGGTGATGCTGCCTCTGTTTGGCCTATAAATCAGGTACTCTTCTCCATCTTTTGCCAGACAGAAAACGGAACGTGTCAGGTCG
>JAUUZM010000080.1 GCA_030589965.1 Bacteroides sp. | reverse complement strand
ATAGACTCCAGTCCAAAGGATTTGGAGAAAGCATGCCCATTACCGGTAATGCTTCCCCGGAGGACAAGGCCAATAACAGGAGGGTGGAATTTGTTAAGCTATGAGCGGTTCCTGCTCTGCAATTACCCGGACAGAGTTATTAACTCCCGGCTGGTATATATTTGAACATAAGAATCTGCCGGGTTTTATCTGTAATCCTGAATTTATTGTCTATTCGGTATCCTAGAATCCAGACAATTTTTTGTCCCATTGCAAGCAGCCAGATATTTTCCTTATCGGGAATGGATACTTTTTCATCAATAAGGAAATCACTCATTTTTTTCATTCCCTGCATTCCCAAGGGCTGAAAATAGTCACCTTCCTGCCAGTGTCTCAGGATCAGTGGAAAATTAAGCAAGTTAAGATCCAAACAAGCAATATTTGGATCTTTCGGGATATCGAACTTTTCAGAGTGTTCAATAATCACCCATTCCAGGTCCATCGGATCATAAATCTGTCCTTGCTCAAGTTCAATGTAGTATTTCCTGTTTTCTTTTTCCTTTAACGGCGTTATTATGAGTTCCTTTCGATCTTTAACCAGCCTGTGGCTATGGGAGAAGAATTGCTTGCCAGGCGGTGCATCAAGGGAATTAATGATATCTTCCAGAGTCGAGGAGCCAAAATTATATTGAGCAAGGATTTCGTAAAGAACAGTCTTCTGAGGTCTGAGTTTTTCAAGTTTTTCAATCGGGATTAATACCTGGTCATTTTTCAAAACCATCAACTCATTTTTCAGTTTATCCATTTGCTCACTAAAAATCTTCTCAGTTTCAGAGAGTTTTGTGATGGTTTCCATAAGGGATTTCCGGAACGATGGATTCTGATCTTCAAAAAGGGGTAATAGCTTATGTCTGATCTTATTACGCAAGTATTTCTCAGATGCATTGGAAGAGTCTTCCCGGTAGATTATCCCTTTCTTTTCTGCATAATCAATAATTTCTTCCCTGGACGCAAAAAGAAGTGGACGGACAATCTTGCCCGCTTTTGATGGAATACCACTCAATCCACGAATCCCTGTTCCCCTGGAAAGGTTAATAAAAAAAGTTTCCAGGACATCATCCAGGTTATGTGCGCATGCAATAAGATCGTATTTTTCTTTATTCCTGACTTCCTCAAACCAGGCATACCTGAGATCCCTGGCAGCCATCTGAATTGAATTACCACGCTCCCTTGCAACTTCTTCAGTATTGAAATTCTTCCTGTAAAACTTGATTGATTTCTCATTCGCAAGAGATGCCACAAAGGCTGCATCAGCATCCGATTCCTCACCGCGCAGCTGGAAGTTGCAGTGTGCTACGGCTATATTGTATCCCGCTTCCTCAAAAAGATTTAATAGCGCAACAGAGTCTATACCCCCGGAAACTGCAATCAGGATTTGCACATCAGAGCCACAGATGGATTCTTTTTCGATATATTCCCTGAACCGTACAAGCATTTCAATTCGTTTGTACAAATGTAAAAAAAATGGGGGTGACTCTGCTGAGACACCCCCATTGTATTGAGTTCAGGATATATTACAGTTTGCCAAGATAATCGGCAACACTCTCCTGTGTTTCTTTCATAGCTGCATCACCTTTTTGCCAGCCGGCTGGACAAACCTCACCATATTCCAGGGCAAATTGCAATGCATCTACAATTCGCAGAGCTTCTTCAATATTCCTGCCCAATGGCATATCATTAACCAATTGATGACGTACCTTTCCTTCCAGATCGATCAGGAAGAGTCCCCTGTAGGCCTCTGGAATTCCTTCATATACTGCTTCGCCTTCGTCATTAAAATCATAGGATCCGGCCAGGACATCATAGTTTTCTGCAATCGTCATAGTATTATCAGCAACCAGAGGATATGTAACTCCTTTGATCCCACCGTCTTTTTTTTCGGTCTGAAGCCACTTCCAGTGTGAAAACTTTGAATCAACAGAGCATCCTACGACGGCTACATTCCTTTGTTCAAAATCATGCAACTTATCCTGGAAAGCAATAATCTCCGTTGGACAAACAAAAGTGAAATCAGCGGGGTAGAAATAAAATAATACATACTTTTTTCCTATGTACTGGTCCAGGGAAAAATCTTCAACGAATTCTCCGCCGTTCACTACTGCCGGAGCCTTGAAATGTGGTGCTTTTTTACCTACTAAAACTGCCATTTTTATTGATTTAATGTTATCGAATTCATTTGAAGGACAAAGTTATTGATTTTCACTCTATGTCTGTCTCCTCAAATCTTAATTATTGGTTAAAAAGCTAATCAAATCCGATAATATCCGGCTTCCTTACATAAAACAATTCAGGATTGAGACGATCTTCACCGTAGAGATCAATAAAAAGAGGGAAGTCTTTTTCAGGATGATTAGGATAGTAGCCCAGGCGAATAGTGATGGTCTCAAAAACCAGCCTTTCATTTCGGATTCTTACTCCCAAACCTAATCCTGAGAAAAATGCACCATCATGCCATTTTTTGTATTCAGGTCCTATCATTCCAACATCTGCAAATCCGAACATTACAAACCTGAATCCATACAGGTAAAAGGGAGTAAATGCATCCACCTCATAATTTAAAACCACCTTCTGTTGTCCGGCCGGCAAATCAGTGCGAAATCCACGGATCCCTTCTATATTGTTGATCCTTAGGAATTCATCCTGGAACCTTCGGATGCCTCTGACATATTGGGCGTTTACGAAATGCCTGAATTTAAAGCGATTAATTATAAAAAGGGGACTGAAATAGTTGACTTTTGCATTAATTACTCCCTGCTGAATAAAAGAAAATTCATTTAAAAATCCACCGCCTTCAAGTTGGCCGTGCAAATATCCAAAATTTCTTATGTATCCCCCCATTGATAAGCTAAGACCAGTATATAATCTGTTGTTGAATTCCCCGAATTCATATCCTGAAGTTAGCGTGAAAAGCATTCCCTGGGGAACATCTTCAGTTCTACCAAAATCCCTGATAAGGTTACTTCTGAAGAACGACTGTGAGGAGATTGAGAAAGAGTTCAGCCATAATAACCTGTTTTGGAATGGATAAAAATTGGTTTCAGTCACCTCAGGACGATCAATGAAATGGTTCCTGAAAAGACGGGTGGCAACTACCAGATTAAGTCGGTTCCTGGTGAATTTATTCTGTGATTTAAGATAAAATGACCGGCCCACCCAGGCGTCGTAGATATTAAATTTAACAGTCATGAATTCACCGGCTGTATCTGCATAATTGATATATTGAAGAACTCTCGAGCGCTCTGTTTGAAAAGCGCCGGCCCACTTGATATCCGGCGTAAAAAATCTTCTTGTAAATTCAAGTTCATAGGTTTCCGATTCAAATATTTGGGCATACCTGAGTTTTGCATTAATAAATGAACCCCCCATGTTATTGACTATATAGAAGATTTCATTGCCGAGCCAGGGAGATCTTTGCCCATCCCAGTGAAAAACCATATGTAATTCATGTCCAAGTCCAAACAGGTTTTTATCAAAGATATTTGCCCTGCCTGCATCATAGTCGTAAAGGGCTCCTCCGACACCAATTGAAAAATTATCCTTCACAAGGATCAGAACATCCACACTATCAGAACCAGGCTGAGCATCAATTATATGGATCCTGACATCCTGGACAAATGGAAGCTCCCTGAGGACCCTCTCATTATCTGCGAATTCATTTGGATCCAGTATATCACCCTGTTGAAAGAGTAAATGATTGTTTATTACACGGTCCTGCGTCACCCGGTGCATATCATTTGCAAACTTTTCTATCTGGGTACTGGCTACACCGCTTGTATCAAATATACTCGGGCCAAAGGGCTCAAGAATGGTGTATTTAATGGAACGGATGAATTTTCCCCCATGAGAAATAAAAGTGCTGGAGCTTACCTCTGTAATTATTGAATCAGTGTTGTTAGGATTCTTCGGTTCTGTAATAACAATATCATGAAGCTGCTGGGACCAGTTACTCCTGTCAGCCTTATGTTCAAGTGAATCGAAAAATATATGGCCTGCATCACCCCTGGGAAAGCGAATTTTATAGGGGAGCTCGCTGTGAATTATCAGGGTTGTATCCTTGTCAATCTTGATCCTGCTCCCTCCGGGCATAATTATTCTCGTACCCTCAACCAACTTGAGCGTATCGTAAGACGCAGTCCGGAGATCAGTACCAGTCAAAGGTAGATACATGATAACCAGGAGGAAGACCAGCATGATAGGGTTTTTTCTCAAGGGGATGGAGGATTGGTCTGCCTTTGTAAAATAAGGAAAAAGATATGAAAATAACCGGGACCCCGGCATTTTTTAAGCTATTTGAAGGTGAAGCAGATTCAGATTTCATTCCCCGTTCAGGGTAATTTCTAGTCTGAGCTTATGACATCGTCAGAATTAAACTGAAATCCTAATCGCTTTCCTGTTTGAAGTTTTGAGAGTTGGATACGGTCAGAAATTTGCTCCACAGATGCGATTTTAACAGTATCATAAGGGGGTACCAATAAATCAAATTCCAGTGTATAATTGATGGCCAGATTAATTATATGAGTAAGGGAGGCTTTGTCAATCACCTCATTTCCGAAATTATTAAAGAAAAATCCCAGCTGCCGTTTTCCTTCAGTAAAGAAAAACATATCCTTATTAATAAAAATGCGCCCCACCAGGTAGCCCAGATCCTGCATCCTGTTGTATTTAAATGAATCGGAAAGGAAATTATATATATTAATTATACCGCAATAGGAGGCCAGATTGTTTTTCTTCACATACGAGGTTTTCCAGATGCCATGGCTCCTGTCAAACTCAAATATGTTAGAATGCATAGCAAAGATCAGAAGATCCCCGGCAATCTTAAGCTGAGCTCCATGCACTCCGTTATCTGTATACTCAAGGTTTACCCTCTTGTCGGCGTCTTTCAACTTTTCGTTGAACTCGTCCTTGAGACCCTCAAGAATCTCCTTGACATCAGAAAGTACATTTAATGTATTATCATATGCCTGTTGTTTTACAGCTGATTTATCCTTCAGGCTTGTAAGGATATTTGATTTGATTTCTTCCGTGCTCATATAGTAAGTTTAATATGCCATGGCGAAAAGCACCCGTTTATCGGATGGTTTTCCTGAAAATATACATTTTCCTTCTTCTTTTTCTGAATCAAATGGTATGCAGCGAATGGTGGCTTTAGTTTCTTCCTTGATCTTTATCTCCGTCTCTTTGGTACCATCCCAATGTGCCATAACAAAACCCGGCCTGTTTTTCATAATGTCCTTGAACTCTTCCCAGTCGTCAACCCGGCAGGTATTTTTTGTCCTGAAGTCAAAAGCTTTCTTAAAGATATTCTGCTGGATCTCCTCCATTAGTCCGCCTACAACCTCCTTCACAGAGTCTTTTGATACCACTTGCTTCTCCAATGTATCCCTTCTTGCGATCTCGACCGTTCCATTGTCCAGATCCCTGGGGCCAATAGCTATCCGTACGGGTACTCCCTTCATCTCCCATTCAGCGAATTTCCAACCAGGCTTATGGGTATCACGCACATCAAATTTAACCGAATGGCCGGAGTTTTCCAGCTCTTCCTTAATTTTTAATGCGCTCTCACTTACCCTGGCGAATTCTTCCTCAGATTTGTAAATAGGGACAATGACTACCTGTATGGGGGCCAGTTGGGGCGGAAGCACAAGCCCGTTATCATCTGAATGAGCCATTACTAGAGCGCCCATCAATCGGGTCGACACCCCCCATGAGGTAGCCCATACATGTTCGAGTTTACCTTCTTTGCTGGTAAACTTTACATCAAAAGCTTTGGCAAAATTTTGACCAAGAAAATGACTGGTTCCGGATTGCAAGGCCTTTCCGTCCTGCATCATTGCTTCAATAGCATAAGTGTCTAGTGCGCCAGCGAACCTTTCCTCCTCAGTTTTGCTGCCCTTAATGACCGGTAAAGCCATATAATTTTCAGCAAAATCAGCATATAGATTAATGATCTTGTCAGCCTCTTCGAGCGCTTCTGTTTCTGTGGCATGGGCAGTATGACCTTCCTGCCAGAGGAATTCTGTCGTCCGGAGAAACAAACGGGTACGCATTTCCCACCGGACTACATTTGCCCACTGGTTGATAAGAATGGGCAGGTCCCTGTAAGATTGGATCCACTTTTTGTAAGTATTCCAAATGATTGTTTCCGAGGTCGGTCGGACGATAAGTTCTTCCTCCAATTTTGCGGTTTCATCGACAATAATTTCCCCGGTGGCTTCATCCTTTTTTAACCTATAGTGGGTTACAACCGCACATTCCTTGGCGAATCCTTCCACATGTGAAGCTTCCTTGCTGAAAAATGATTTTGGGATAAAAAGAGGGAAATAAGCATTTGAGTGCCCGGTCTTTTTAAACATCCCGTCCAGGATGGATTGCATTTTCTCCCAGATGGCATAGCCATAGGGCTTTATAACCATGCATCCCCTGACGGCTGAATTCTCAGCCAGGTCAGCTTTTAATACAAGATCGTTATACCATTGGGCATAGTTTTCATTCCGGGGTGTGAGTTCTTTCGCCATTCTGTATATTTGTAAATATCAAACCCGCAAAATAAGCAATAATCGAAAAGATATTAAAGGAGAATGAATTTTATTTTTAGGCAGTAAAAAGAGTTTTTGGTATGGTATTTGCATTTAATCGCATAAAGTATAAAATGGAGGATTAACCATGAAAACTTCAATACACATAAGCATAGTCGTGATTCTGGGAATGTTTCTGGGGTCATGCTCATCATCGTATAAGGCAGGAGTAACTGAATATGATGATCTTTATTATACCCCTAAGGATGCCAGGATGCAGAGCCAGGCTGCAGAAGCTGCAGTAGTGGCAAGCACCCAGCCGCAGGATAATCTTAGTGATTATGAAAAATATCGCTTATCTCTCGAGGGAGAATATCTTGCAGAGGAAGACCTTGCTGCAGAAGAATATCTTCCTGTTGATACAAACTATTATGGTCCTGAAGGAGATTACGGGTACTCGTATTATGAAAATGGCAGCCAGCCTCCTATGGTTAATAATTATTATGGTACAGTAAACCAGTATCCTTCCTATTCTTCACGCCTTGAGAGATTCCACTCTCCATCTTCAGGCTACGGTTATTACGATCCATGGTATGATCACTGTGATCCGTGGTTCGGATCCTCGCGTTTTTCAGTACGTATGGGATTCGGTTATGGTTATGGCTACGGCTACGGTCACCCTGGCTACAGCTACGGTTGGCCAAGTTATAGCTACGGTTACAATGGATATGGTTATGGAAGTTATAACATGGGATACAACCATGGATATAATGATGGATACTATTATGGAGGCGGAGGAGGAGGATATTATTATCCCACACCTTATGGACAATACAGTGACTACGGACGTGTCAGTACTACATATGGACACAGGGATTCACGTTCCGGTTACAGCACATACGGAGCACGAACGGTAACAGATCCTAAAAAGAATATGACCACCAATAGCGGTACCTACGGTAGGACTCGCGGCACAAGCGTAAGCAGCAGCAGCGGAACGGGGACCCGTAATTCTGCAATCACTGCGGCAGGAACAGCTACCAATACTTCAAGAAGTCGTATGCAGGGAAGCCAGGCCAAAACAGCAACAAATTCAAGGGCTAGCTATAACGGAAATACTCAGCGGAATACCAATGCAAACGCAAATGCACGTACGGTAAATACCGTTCGTGGAACCAGCCAAAAGCCCGGGAATGCAACGGCCAAAACAAATCCAAGTAGCAGTGCTGCGCGCACCAGTACCGCGAAGTATACTACCCGAAGCAATAACAGCAGCCGGTATACAACTTCAACACGAAAGAGTTATACACCAACTTATACCAAACCAAGAACTACGTATAAACCAAGTTATAATTCAAGTACATCAAGGAGCAGCAGTGCATATAAGTCAAACACATCAGGTACGTCCCGATCGACTTATTCACAGCCCAGCCGCTCATCAAGCTCGAGCAGGTCCAGCAGCAGTTACAGTAGTCCTAGTCGGTCATCCAGCAGCAGTTACAGTCCAAGTCGGTCATCCAGCAGCTACCGCTCATCGGGCTCATCATCAGGAAGCTCAAGTCGGTCTTCAGGTAGTGTAAGCCGTTCTTCCGGGAGTTCCAGCCGTTCATCAGGAAGTTCCAGCCGTTCTTCATCCGGAAGCTCAAGATCATCATCAGGAGGCAGCAGACGCTAAGAGAACAGAAAAATTTTACTTATCATCCAATGAAAATATTAACCCTTTAAAGACGGTTAAGAGCCGAAGTTATATCTGAACTAAAGCACACAGACATGAAAAAAATATATATCATAAGCCTTGCATCCTTCCTTCTCCTGGTCAATATCCAGGCGCAGAATGAGGCCGATGCACTCCGGTATTCCCAGAATTTTTACGGGGGAACAGCCAGAGCAATATCTATGGGGGGAGCTTTTGGAGCCCTGGGCGGTGATTTTACCAACGCCAGCCTGAATCCAGCAGGATTAGGAGTTTACAGAAGCACTGAACTGACATTTACTCCCACTGTTATATTTGATAATACCTCAACGAAGTACCTGGGAAATACCAGGGGAGATAATAAGTACCAATTTACGGTGAATAATCTCGGTTTTGTTCATTCCAACCTTACGGGGAAGGATGAAGGTTGGGTCGGTGTTACATTCGGAATTGGCTATAATCAGTTGAACAATTACAACAGGAATACTATGATGAGTGGAATTCAGGTGTCCGGGGGAAATGAAAGTTCAACCTACCTGGATAATTTTACAAATAATGCCAATGCAGATAACTGGAGCGATTTCTATGAAGAACTGGCCTGGGCAACGGATGTGATGCCCTGGGATTCCGTTACAGGGGAGTACTGGAATGATATCAATGAAGCAGATTATGGACAAAACCAGAAACGGAGAATACAGGAATCAGGCAGCCTTGGGGAGTATGCATTTTCAATCGGGGCCAATTATGGGAACAGGTTATATATTGGTGGGACCTTTGGAATCCATCGTCTGAGATACAGTAGTTTTACCGATCACGTTGAAGAGGATGATGCCGGAGTAATTGACTATTTAAACTCTTTTACTTTCAGAGAATCCCTTGAGACCCGCGGTACAGGTTATACATTCAAAGCAGGAATAATATTCAGACCCATCAGCCTGATCAGGATTGGGGCTGCTTTCCATTTACCAACATTCTACAAAATAAAAGAGGATTTCTATACAGACATGTCATCCACATTTGATGATGCTAATGTATCAGATCGTTTTGAAAGATCCCCTTTAAACTACTTTGAATATTGGTTGCGCACACCCTATAAGGCAATCGGATCCGTGGCTTTTCAGCTGGGCCGGGTAGCAATAATCAGTGCAGATTATGAATATATGGATTATGGCAACGCTACTTTTGACAGCAGGGCAACGGATTATGATCTGCTTGACCAGAACGACAGGATTAAGGCTATACTAAAAGCAGCTCATAATATCAGAGCCGGAGCAGAACTACATCTTGGTCCCATGTACCTCAGGGGAGGTGCCTCATTCTATGACAGCCCATACAGATCAACGGAGATCAATAATGAGAACTGGAATATTACGGTAAACGGCGGTTTGGGTTTCAGAAGTAAGAATGTATTTTTTGACCTGGCATATTCCATGAGGGTACAGGAATACAATTACTATCTGTACATTCCGGAAGATGTTAATGGGGCAACGATTGAGCAGACCCGTCAGCAGGTTGCAGCAACCCTTGGTTTCCGCTTTTGATTACAGATTTCAGATCTGTATTTCCTAAAATCTTTATGATATTCCTTTAAGGCATTTTTCAAGGATAATCAGGGCATTTGGTCCTTCATTAAAAATAAGGTCCATGATGCTCAGGTTTGCCGTGAAGCCAAATCGATCGGAAAAAACCTGGGGGTAGGGTTCAGAAAGGTAATGAGAATCTTCCTCGGGTTTCTTCTTTGGGTGTATGATTTCCCTGAAATCATTGAGGAGTTCCGGAGCGGTTTCAATAAAAGCATTTGATAATTTATAATCTCCTCTTATCTCGAGTGTACCAAGAAGGAAATCGAGAATCTCCAGGTTAAGTTCAAGCATGAAGCTATGTTTCCTTTCAAGCAGATGGCGGATCTCATCCATATAAAACTCAAAGAACGGGGAGTGCATATAGGCAGATT